>NZ_RCVZ01000005.1 GCF_003668575.1 Falsibacillus albus
TTGGAAAGTTAGTTACAACAAAAAAGCTTGTAGAGAAGAAATACCTCTTTCTCTACAAGCTGAGAGAGGAAAGTCCTCTCTCTTAGCGGGTGCCGTTATTATGAACCAACTTAACCATCATGCTGGCAATCGCATGCTGTTCTTCCGGGGAAGCAACTGACCAAAGGTCGGCCAACACTTTCTCTTGATCATTTTTAGCTTCTACTTCATTTGCCAAATAATCCCCGATTTGATAGGCCAAATCTGTCACAGCCTCATTATTCATACCTTTGCCTTCAGCTTGATTTAAGCGGTCACCCAAGAAGCTCTTCCAATCTTCCCAATTATTTAAAACAGACATGATTGAACCTCCTTTATTTAAGTTCAATGATTATTTTGCTACCGGAGATTCAAAATATGCATTCAAACGTAATTTTTTCAAGTCTTTTCATAACGCTCTTTTCGTATAGTTTGCTGCTATTCATTAAAGGTTGTGTAAGGTTGAATTCCGCTTCAGGATGCTCGCTTTCCGAGGGGCCTCACACGAAGTGGGGTTTTTCGCTGTTGGCACACGACGTGTCGAACTTAATCGAACATCCGCCTAATATCTCCTCGCTTCGCAGCGGAGTCTCGCAACTACCTCTCAATCAAAATCAAATGAACAGCTTTTTTAAGTGTGCCATCCGCCATTTACAGCCATAACTTGCCCCGTCATATAAGAGGATTTTGGAGAGATCAGAAATAATACTGCCTCTGCGATTTCGTCAGGTCTTGCGATCCGGCCCATTGGAATATCGTCCTCAATCTCCTTAAGCTCCTCATCTGTATATCCGCTCATCATCCTCGTTTCAACCGCCCCTGGAGCAACGGCATTGATACGGACTCCGCTTCTGGCGACTTCTTTACTAAGGGCTTTAACGAAGGCAATTTGAGCTCCTTTCACTGTTGAATATAATACTTCGCATGCAGCTCCGGTCTGTCCCCAGATGGAACTGATGAGGACTATGGATGAATGATCTTTTCTCATTAATTTAGGCAGACATTGCTGAATGAGGATCATCGGGCTTTCTACATGCAATGTCATCATGTCTTTCATATCGCTTGTAGCTGTATCGACGAATAAACCATAATGGGATGTGCCGCATGTATAAACAATGGCATCCAGCTCGAATAGCTGATCGGTGATTTGCTTGATCCCGCCTGGTGTATTCAAATCAGCTTTAATCGGGATAAGCTCCAGGTCAAGCGGTGAGAGCTCTTCCATTAATGTTTTACATGCTTCTTCATTTTGATGGTAATGCAAATAAAGATTCCAGCCTTCCTTAGCAAGTGACTTTGCTGCCGCTCTCCCAATTCCTCCACTTGCACCTGTAATCAACGCGAATTTTTTCAAGAGTGAATGTCCTTTCTGCACTGCTTTAATTACTTAATATTATATCAGTTCAAAGGAAAAAAACCGCGAATTTAGTTGTCGCGGTTTCAGACAATGACTATTTCGGAATGACTTGGCACACGGTTAAACGGTCTTCCTCGATTAACCTTGCTGCTTCTCTTTTGATATCTTCAAATGTGATCTTTTCCAAAGTAGGGACAACTTCAAAGAGCTCCATTTCGTTGAATGCATAGCGGGTAAATTGATTCGCGATATATTCAGGTGAATTGATTGCCCTTAAGAATGCCCCGACTTTTTTCTTCTTAGACCGTTCGAGAGCTTCTTCTGATAAACTTTCCCCGTTCTTTGCAGCAAGCAGGATTTGTTGGATGCGATCGGCAAGCTGATCCGGCTTTTCGGTATCCCCTCCGATCATGGCGAATCCAAACCCGGATTCTTGCGTGTAATCATAGTAAAAGGATTCATCAATCAACCCTTCGTTGTATAAATCAAAATAATTCTGAGAGCTTTTACCAAATAGCATATCGAACATGACATTGATCGTTAACTCATTTTTAAGCATTTCTTGTCCGGATTGATTGACGTCCAATGCCTTGATGCCCACAAGGCATTTGGATGATTGGACATTCATTTTCAACACTTGCTTCTTTTCTGCCACATTTGTCGGTTCTTCCTCAAACTTCCGCTTGATTTCTGTTTGTTCTTTAAAATCTTTTTTGTTTTGATTATTGCGGATAAGCGACATTGTTTCTTCAGCGTCTACCGGACCGACTACAAACAAAAGCATATTGCTCGGGTGGTAGAATGTGTTATAGCATAAATACAGCATATCCTTCGTTATATCAGCAATAGATTCCACCGTTCCGGCAATATCGATTTTCACTGGGTGATGGTGGTACATATTTTGAATCAAGCCAAAATACAGGCGCCAGTCAGGATTATCATCATACATCGTTATTTCTTGACCAATGATTCCCTTTTCTTTTTCGACTGTCTTCTCTGTAAAATATGGATCCTGTACAAAATCGATGAGGGTGATTAAATTTTTTTCCACATCGGAAGTGCTTGAAAAAAGGTAGGCCGTCCTAGTGAATGAAGTGAATGCATTGGATGATGCGCCCTGCTTGCTGAATTGCTGGAATACATCTCCATCTTCTTTTTCAAACAATTTATGCTCTAGGAAATGTGCGATCCCGTCAGGTACTTTTTCAAAATCAGTTTGGTCAAGGGGAACAAAATGATTGTCAATGGACCCATATTTTGTCGTAAATGTACAGAACGTCTTGTTAAACCCCTTCTTTGGCAAAATATAGACATCCAAACCATTTTCCATCTTTTCGAAATATAGCGATTCTTGCAGTTGATCGAAATCAATTTTCTTCATGATTGATTCCCCTCCGTTCCTGTAAGAAAGTAAATCGTATCAAGCTTAATTTTATCGGCTGCAGCGACGATTTGATCCTTTGTGGTTTCTTTCACACTTTGCAGCCACTCTTCGATCGTGATATTTTGTTTTGAAACGACGTTATGATAAAGGACCTCAACCATCCCTCGTGCAGTATCAATGGTTTCAAGGAGCTGATTTCGAATGACCGCTTTTGTCTGCTCGATTTCCTGTTCTGTAAAATCTCCTTTTTTCATTGCATCCATCTGTTCATGGATGATTTTTACCGCTTGATCATAATTGTTATTATCAATCCCGGACATGACCATCAAAAGCCCTTTGTGGCTCTCCACTATACTGGCAGCATAATAGGCAAGACTGGCTTTTTCACGGACATTGATAAAAAGTTTGGAGTGTGAAAAACCGCCAAAAATGCCATTGAAGACCGTCAACGGAAAATAATCTTCTTCCCCGAAAGTTATGTTTGTACGGTAGCCGATATTCAGTTTCCCTTGCTTTACATCTTGATTTTCTTTTATTTCCTTAGGTTCACTATCCGATTTGCCTCTTGAAACTTCAACCGTTTGAGGCGTCCTCGGATTAAAGGAAAATAGTTCATTACAAAGCGTTTCCACCTCTGGTTCTTCCACATCACCGATTATATAAAAATCCAATTCGTCTTCTGCGATAGACCGCTGATAATATTGATAAAGAGAATCAGCCGTGATTTCATCGACTTTCTCCTTCGTTCCATTGGCATGAAGCGAAAAAGGTTCTCCTTCGCACATTTCCTCTACCAGCCGCGCATTGGAATACCTCATCTTATCGTCATATACGGACTGTATGCGCTGTCTCAAAGTCCGTTTTTCCTTCTCGACCGTTTCATGATGAAACGTATTATCTTCGACATTCGGATTGGATATGACTGATGCTAAAAATTCCATGCCCTTTCTTAATAAAGGAGTTTGGTCCTTCAAAAACTTTTCATTGGCAATCTCCAAGGTGAAACTGATGATATGGTACTCACCTTTCTTGGCAAGATCCACATAGAAGCTGGCGCCATACAGCTCATCCAGATAGGAACGCAGCTCTGTGGTCGTCGAGTAGTCCTTTGTGCTGCTCTGCATGACCTGGGGAAGCAGAGCCCTGAGTGTCACATCTTCTTCTGTCAGAGGTGCCTTCATCTTCCAGACAAATGTATTCGTCTTATATTTTTCAGTTTTGATTACATGGAGATGATAGCCATTTTTATCTTTAATCGATTCATTTACCTTTGCCATTCGTACTCCTCCTTTTATCAATTTCACGCTTCAGAACATATTTTTCAGCATCAATTAGTTTGTTGTAAATTTATCCTTACTATACATGTTTACGAAGCCAACTATCAAGTTTTACCCATTCAGGGAAATTAATGAAGAAAATCAGTGATATAATTACTTTTTTCATTCATATAGTTTTATATTTCTCAAGTTTTTGTAAAGTTGATTTCCGCTGCAGGATGCTTGCTTTTAGAGAGGCGGGCGGTGAGCCCTCCGGAGTCTCGCACCTTCCGCTCAAATCAACATCAAATTATGGCTACTTTATAAGAAAGATAAAAAAAAGACTGTAAACAAATCCATTCATTGAATTTGTTTACAGTCTGAAGAAATTAGCACGCTATTGTTTTATCATTTCTCACAAATCATCTTTTCCCTTTCACATATGGATGGCCCAATGCTTTCGGTGCATCTGCCCTTCCGATGAATCCAGCAAGTGCAAGTATGGTGAGTACATATGGTGCAATCAATAAATATACACTTGGAATGCTGTCAAGGTACGGCAAGCTCTTCCCCACGATGCTCAAACTTTGAGCAAAGCCGAAGAACAATGCAGCTCCCATCGCACCTAGCGGATTCCACTTGCCGAAGATCAAAGCAGCTAATGCCATGTAGCCCTGTCCGTTGATGGTACCGTGGCCGAAGTTAGAAGAAATGGATTCAGCAAAGATTCCTCCGCCAATTCCTGCCAATGCACCGGATATCATGACACCGATATATCGCATTTTCGTTACATTGATACCCATTGTATCTGCAGCCATCGGATGTTCACCGACAGAACGCAGCCTTAATCCGAAAGGTGTTTTGAAAATAATGTACCAAACGACTATTGCAGCGATGATCGCTACATAAGACGTATAATACGTATTGGCAAAGAAAATCCTTCCAATCAATGGGATATGCGACAATATCGGTATATCCACTTTATTGAAAGCCTGGGACACCATATCGGTTTCCCCTTTGCCGTAAATAAGTTTGACGAGAAACAATGTCAAGCCTACCGCCAACAGGTTGATTGCCACACCTGAAACGACTTGGTCTGCCCGGAATGTGATCGATGCGACCGCATGCAGCAAAGAAAACAAACAAGCAGCAACCATAGCTGCCAATAGGGCGTACCATTTCGTGGCATCTCCAAAAGTATCGGCAAAGCTTAAATTAAAAACGATTGATGTAAACGCTCCGATGACCATCAAGCCTTCCAACCCGATGTTGACGACACCTGAACGCTCAGAAAACGCACCGCCCAAGGCAGTGAAAATAAGTGGTGCTGCAAATAATAGGGCAGATGGGACGATGATCGATAAGACTTGAATTATGTCCACTTATTTCCCCTCCTTTTTGCTCATTTTTAATAGGAAAACGCGAATCAGATAGCTGGAAGCAACAAAGAAAATGATCAAAGCGATGATGATATCGACCAATTCATTTGGAACTCCGGATTCCATTGGCATATTTAACGCCCCTACTTTCAGAGCACCAAATAGGATTGCTACAAAAACGACACCGATTGCAGTGTTGCCTCCAAGAAGAGCAACAGCAATCCCATCAAATCCTATTCCTGTAAATGCTGAGTTGATGGACGCATAACCGAATGTCCCTAATCCTTCCATCGCACCAGCCAGTCCAGCGAACGCACCAGAAATAACCATCGAAAGGACAATATTTCTATCTACATTCATACCTGCATACTCAGAGGCATGCTGATTGAATCCGACAGATCTCAATTCATAGCCTTTCGTTGTTTTCTCAAGCAGGAACCACATTATGAAAACACAGATGATTGCTACCAGGAATCCCCAGTGAAGTCGAGAATAATCAGTCATTTGCTGCATCTTGTCACTGAATGCCAATGATGCTGATGCGTGAATGGAATCTGTCTTATCGCTCTTGTCAGATAAAACTGTGCGAATGATGTAATTGGAAACATGCAATGCCACATAGTTCATCATGATTGTCACGATAACCTCATGAACTTTTAATTTTGCTTTTAAAATACCTGGAACAAATCCCCATAATCCACCAGCAACCGCAGCCGCCAAAATTGCCAATGGAAGGTGGATGAATTTCGGGAGATCGAATGCAAGTCCGACCCAAACCGCGGCCAGCCATCCAACGATCAATTGACCTTCTACTCCGATGTTGAAAAGTCCTGTCCGGAAGGCAAATGCAACAGCCAGTCCAGCTAAAATATATGGGATGACCTGGCGAATGGTTTCTCCTACATAAAATATCTCACCAAATGCACCATTCCATAATGATGTATATCCTGCAATAGGGTTATAGCCGCTCACCAGCATGATGATCGATCCGGCGATAACACCCAGCAATACCGCAATCAGTGGAACGAAAACATTCATATAACGTTTAATCATTTGAATTGACACCTTCTTTCGAACGAGTGGATCCGGCCATTAATAAGCCCAATTCTTGCTCAGTTGTTTCCTTCGGATTGACGATATCTATGATGCGGCCTTCATAAATGACAGCAATACGATCACTTACGTTCATGATTTCATCCAATTCAAATGAAATAAGCAATACTGCCTTGCCTTTATCCCGTTGTTCAATCAAGCGTTTATGGATGAATTCTATTGCTCCAACATCCAATCCTCGAGTAGGCTGTGCCGCAATCAATAAATCCGGATCACGGTCTACTTCCCGTCCAATGATTGCCTTCTGCTGATTCCCCCCAGATAGTGCACGGGCAAGGGTAAATTCACTTGGCGTCCTTACATCAAACTCGGAAATCAATTGTTTTGCCTTTTGATAGATTGTCTTATAATTCAGCACCCCGGATTTGGAAAATGGAGATTGATAGTAAGTTTGGAGCACCATGTTTTCTCCAATTGGAAAATCAAGTACAAGACCATGTTTATGGCGGTCCTGGGGAATATGCCCCACTCCGGACTCTGTAATCTTTCGAGGCTTTAGATTTTGTATTTCCTTATTATTAAGCTTGATTTTACCGCTTTCCGATTTTGCAAGGCCTGTCAAAGCCTCAATTAATTCAGTCTGTCCATTTCCATCGACTCCAGCTATACCGACAATTTCTCCAGAGCGAACGGAAAGATTCAAGTCATTGACCGAAGAGACTCCTCTGTGATCTTTAACGACAAGATTTTCAACTTCAAGCACATTTCCTTTTGGAACAGCATCTTTCTTCTCAGTTTTAAATGTAACTTCCCTGCCGACCATCAAACTCGCCAATTCGACCGGGTTTGTATCGGACACATTCAATGTGCCTATCCCTTTCCCCTTGCGAATAACTGTTACACGGTCACATACCTCCATGATTTCTTTCAGCTTATGCGTGATTAAGATGATGGATTTACCCTCATTGATCAGCTTTTTAAGGATTTGAATCAATTCTTTTATTTCCTGTGGTGTCAAGACGGCAGTCGGTTCATCGAAAATCAGGATTTCTGCACCGCGGTAGAGTGTTTTCAAAATTTCCACACGCTGCTGCATGCCAACAGAAATTTCTGAAATCTTCGCCTGCGGATCGACAGCAAGCCCATATTTCTCCGATATTTCCCTTACTTCTTTTTCAGCCTTTTTAATATCAATTTTCCCTAGGGCTTTTGGCTCTTTACCCAGCACGATATTTTCAGTTACCGTAAATGTGTCGACAAGCATGAAATGCTGGTGAACCATGCCAATCCCCAAATCATTGGCAATGTTCGGGTTTGTTATTTTCACAGGCTTTTCTTTGACTCGAATTTCCCCTTTTTCTGGCTGGTAAAGTCCGAAAAGCACATTCATTAAAGTTGATTTTCCAGCGCCATTTTCTCCTAGCAAAGCATGGATCTCACCCTTTTTCAATTGGAGGGTGATATTATCGTTTGCAACGATCCCTGGAAATTCCTTACGAATATTGAGCATTTCAATAACGTGTTCCACCCTTTTCACTCCTTATATCCCATATTCAAGTAGTATGAGGTCAGACTTCTTAGAAAAAATAGGAAAATAGATTGCGTTTCCTATTATAAAATCCTAAATAGAAATAGGAATCGATCTAATTTTCAAATCTCTATTTAGCATTTTACTATGGCTGCTATGACAGTTGACCAAACAACTCTCCAAACATTCCGGACTCTATTCAGTCTTTTGTAGATGATCTGTTTATTAAAAAAGGAACAATTACGGGTATAGGAAGTGCTATACCCGTTTATTCCTCAGAATCAGAGCTTACTCAGCTTTGAAGCTTTTTAATTCATCGCGTGTTGCAGGGACTTTAATGTCTCCGTTCACGATTTTATCTTTGTATTCTTTGATTTTGCTTACAATATCATCCGTTAAATTATCTTGTGTAGGGGCAATTCCGACTCCATCTTGGTCCAATCCATATTCAATGACCTTGCCGCCTGGGAAGTTGCCATCCATTGCTTTTTTAGACAAATCTTCCACTGCCAAGTCAACGCGTTTAACCATGGAAGTCAAAGTAACATTTTTGGTTTCGCCATTAACATCAACTTTTCCTTCATCCGTTTGGTCACGGTCAACACCGATTACCCAGAAATCTTTGTTTGGATCTTTCTTCTTGCGGTCTTTCGCTTCTTTGAACACGCCGTTTCCTGTACCACCGGAAGCATGATAAATGACGTCAGCACCTGAAGAATACATGCTTGATGCGATTTGCTGTCCTTTTGAAACATCTGTGAAGCTTCCTGCATATTGTACTTTGACATCGGCATCAGGGTTGACTGATTTAACACCTGCAATAAATCCGCTTTCGAATTTAATGATCAGCGGGCTTTCAACGCCGCCGATAAAGCCGATTTTATTTGTTTTAGTTGTAAGACCTGCAGCAACACCAACCAAGAAAGAACCTTCGTTTTCTTTGAAAGTGATGCTTGCTACGTTTGGATCATCCACTACTGAATCCACGATTGCAAAGTGAGCATTCTTACGCTGTTTTGCAATTTTATCAACCGCATCCGCCATGCTGAAGCCGATTCCATAGATTAAATCGAAGTTTTTGCGGACAGCTGTATTTAAATTTGTTGTATAGTCTGCATCTTCATGAGATTGCAAATAGTCATATCCGTTTGGACCTTTTTCAAGGCCATTGTCTTTTCCGAATTTCTGCATTCCTTCCCACGCGGATTGGTTGAATGATTTATCATCGATTCCCCCAACGTCCGTAACCATTGCAACAGTGAATTTATCTTTTCCATCTCCGCCGTTCTTGCCTTCTTTATCGCTTGTCCCACAAGCGCCTAAAAGTGTTCCGGCTGCCAGTACTAGTGATAATGCTACACCAAGTTTACGCTTTTTCACTCAAGTTACCCCCTGTAATTTAATTGGATGATTTAGTAGGTGCATAGACTAGAAGAGTCCGTCCAGCTTAGTTGATGCGTTTCCGCAGCACCTGGAAGCTGAATTTGTCTGCTTTGAAATAATTGACAGAATAAAGGATCGGTTCGTCATTTTCATCGAAATGCAGCTGTTTCAAAACAAGCAGCGCAGTTTCAGGGTCGCATTCCAAAATCGGTGAAATTTTTTCATGATATCCAATCGGTTCGATTTGGGCCACAGCATGTGTGATCTTCCGCTTCCCTTCTTGTTCAAAAAAAGTGAAAATCGATCCATCCTCATGGGTGAAATCACCAGGGAAAACGCTTCCAGGAACCTTATCAGTGCAATATACAACCGGCTCTCCACTGGCTGTCCGAACCCTTTCAATCACAACCATCTCTTCATCCATACCACATGAAAATCGACGAACATCGTCCTCTGTCGGTCCTTGAGTCGAGGAACTTAAGAAAATGGTGCCCGGTTCCATTCCAGCTTGTTTGATCATGTTTGTAACACTATTCAATTGTTCAATTCCCGAAGTAAACAAAGGCTTTGCGTTAACAAATGTCCCTACTCCGTGACGTCTGATAATCACATTCTCTTCTTCCAATATACGAAGAGCTTCACGCAAGGTTGCCCTGCTTACCCCCAATTGTTTTGCAAGATCGAATTCAGAAGGAAGCTTCTCTTTCTCTCTATATATACCGGCTTCTATATCCTTTTTGATTCGATCGATTACTTGCAAATACAAATGTCTACTGTCAGATTTAATTGTCATTGGATCCACCACCATTTTTTCTCAAGACATCAGACCTCTGATGTATATCATTCCTACTAATCGAAAATACTATAACACTTTTTTTACTATAAATAAATAGGGTATTAAGTTTTTGTAAAAAAAACTAGCATTAGTTTAAATAATTTTAATTTTCAAGACAACTTTTGGGAAAAACATGCAATAAACAAGCGGTTTTATAGAAATAAATGGTTCTTTTTACATATAAATTACTGTTTTTCCTTATTACAATTTTCTTACTTTTGAAATATAAAACGCTTTCATTAGTATGTCACATTCCAAATATAGACGATAGATGTCTGACCTCTTACAATATCACTCCTATTTTTGCATAAAAATAAAACACAGGCATGAATAACCTGTGTTTTTCTGAACACTTGAATACCGCTGCAGGAATCAAGAAGTATGTTCTTCCGAAGATTTTGATACCAGTACAGTCCGGGGTTTGCTTCCTTCATATGGACCGACCACTCCCCTTAATTCCATTGCATCAATCAAACGCGCAGCTCTCGTATAGCCGATCCTGAACCTTCTCTGCAACATCGAAACGCTGGCCGTCTGCATTTCTGCCACCAATTGCACAGCATCATCATAAAGCTCGTCTTCCACTTCCTCCGAAGTCTCAGGAATATCTTCAGGAATCATTTCTTCCTGATATTGTGCCTTTTGCTGTCCAATGACAAAATCAACGATTTCCTCTACTTCTTCATCCGATAGAAAAGCACCTTGAACACGGACAGGCTTCGAAGCCCCTACAGGAAGGAATAGCATGTCTCCTCGGCCTAAAAGCTTTTCAGCACCACCCATATCAAGTATCGTTCGTGAATCGGTCTGAGAGGACACTGCGAATGCAATTCGTGATGGGATATTTGCCTTGATGACACCAGTTATGACATCAACAGATGGGCGCTGCGTAGCGATGATCAAATGGATCCCCGCAGCCCTTGCCATCTGGGCAAGCCTCGTAATGGAGTCTTCCACATCATTGGAAGCTACCATCATTAAGTCTGCCAGCTCATCGACGAGAACGACAATATATGGAAGAAGGGGCTGTTTTTCTCCCGTTTCTGTATTATGGCGTTTGACATGTTCATTGTAGCCTTCAATATTCCTTGTACCCGTGTGGGAGAATAGCTCATATCTTCGTTCCATTTCACTGACGACCTTTTTTAATGCCTGAGAAGCTTTTTTCGCATCAGTCACAACCGGCGCCAATAAATGGGGAATTCCATTATAAACGTTTAACTCTACCATTTTTGGATCAATCATCATTAATTTTACTTCATGAGGCTTTGCCCTCATTAAAATACTCGTGATAATTCCATTGATGCAAACACTTTTTCCGCTGCCGGTTGCACCAGCAACCAATAAATGCGGCATTTTATTGAGTTCTGCCAATACAGCTTCTCCTGTTATATCTCTGCCAAGTCCGATTTGCAGCTTGGCATCCGGCTTGTCATTTTCTTTGGATTCCAATACTTCCCGTAAAGAAACCATGGCTACCTCCGAGTTTGGCACTTCTATCCCGATAGCCGATTTTCCAGGGATCGGTGCCTCGATGCGGATATCCTTTGCTGCGAGGGCCAATGCTAAGTCATCGCTCAAGCTTACGATTTTGCTTACCTTCACTCCCACATCGGGATGAACTTCATATTTCGTCACCGCCGGTCCAAGATGCACTTGTGTGACGCGCGCCTTTACACCGAAACTTTGGAACGTCCGTTCGAGTTTTGCCGCGTTTGCATGAATTAATTCGTATTCATTGCTTTGATCTGTTGCTCTAGGCATTTTCAAAATTCCGATGGATGGCAATTGATAATCTTCATTTTCGACTTCAGTAAATGTAATGGGTGGTGCATTTTCTTCCCCTTCGTCCAATGCCTTGCCGCTTTCTTCTCCAATCATTGCCTTTCCTTTTCCGTCCGTTTCATCGCCGGAACCTGGACCAGCGGAAGAGGAAGAATAAGCCCTGTCTGCAAAGCTAGAAATGATCGGTTCTAGCTTCTCAGCCGGTTGATCCTCTTCATTGGAATATGAGTCAGGTTCAGCTGGAGCTTCTTTCGGTTTCTTCTTTTCTTTTTTCCCTTGTTCTTGCTTCTGTTGTTTTTTATTCTTTCTTTCCTCTGACCATTCCCTCATATCTTCACGGAAGGCTTCCCATTGTTCTTGAAAAAATGTCCCAAAAATATTTCCGACCTTTGCCACGGAATCGCCGATCGATTTGCCGGTAATCAATATAAAACCAACCAAGATCAATACAATTGCGACGATTTTGGTGCCTTTTGAATCGAATAAAAAATGCGACATGGCAAAAAGGATGGCACCGATCATTCCTCCGCCGAGTTCCTGTGTACTTGTCTCCCCTCTTACCTCCATCCAGAACATCTCCCATGTGTTGGTGATGACGCTTGGATTTTTGAAAGGACCGGATTTGGCCATTTGGCCGAAAATTTGAAGATGGCTGAGAAGAAGCATGCTCGACAGCATGACATAAAGTCCTACAAGCCTTCTTTTGAAAAAGTAGGGCCATTCCCTCTTCACCATAAAATATCCTGCTAAGAGTATGATTCCAATGAGTGCGGTCATATACCATTCACCAAGGAAAAAGCGAAAGAAAAGCACGACGGCCTTGCCCACGGCTCCAAGCTTGATGATGGAAATGACGCTGAGCGCCGCCAACAGAATCCCGATCAATTCAAATTGAAGGGTCCTTTTCAAATCCGTTGATTTTCGGCTTCTTTTTTTTCTCTTTGCCATAAGTTAATCACCTAAATATCAAGTTTAATATGTATTCCAGGGAGCGGACAAACTTGTTCATCCTGCCCCAGTCCTTTGTTTACAACCTTGTGTTGTATAGACAGGTTTCCATAAGGCTGTTCCCGTAAAGATAAATTGTTGTTAAAATCCTATAAGCGATATTAGCGTATAAATAGCTATTTTGTTGGTTGAATTATCGTTTTCCAGCTCTTTTCTGCCTATATACGCTATTTTGAAGTTGATACTTTGCATAAACAAACTACTTTATTGGCTAAAGCAACGAAGCATGGGAAAAGAGCCTTCAAAAAAACAATGATGAGGCATGTCCTTTGAAATCGTTACGCACTATTCATGAGTTATATATCCCCCATTTTGGGTCTTCATATAGGCTCACAGTGCGCACGGCTTCATTAGAAATAGCCTCATCAGTAAATATTTCACCTATTGTTATATTATAGCATAGTCCAAACAGCACGAAAATGGTTCATTCTAAGCCTTTTACTACATTTGAATATATTGGCCGGGTTCATAGGACCGATCTAAAAAATGTGATGGATCGCTGCTTAAAACGCGAAGAACCCTGTAGCCTCGCTCATTTTGTTCAACCATTAACGGCACTCCGTTGAACGTGACCATTTTTTGATTCGAATAGCTTGATGCATCAGCAGGAAAGATGAGCTCCTGGGGGACGGTCGTATATAGGATCATTGAATCATCCCCTCTTGATCTTTATGCTCTGCTTTCATTTCAATCATTTCATTCAATTTCATCATCGCTTTTCCGATGCCGCCGACTTCATTGATCAATCCATCCTTCACGGCATCAGCCCCCACTACATTTGTTCCGATATCCCTTGTTAAATTACCTTTGGCAAACATCAAGTCCTTGAATTTTTCTTCAGACATCTCTGAGTGCTTCGTTACAAAATTCACTACACGATCCTGCATTTTATCTAAATACTCAAAGGTTTGTGGGACCCCGATCACCAAACCGGTCAACCTGACAGGATGTATCGTCATCGTGGCTGTTTCTGCAATGAATGAATAATCACATGATACTGCAATCGGCACCCCTATCGAATGCCCGCCCCCCAATACAATGGATACTGTAGGCTTTGACAACGAAGCGATCATTTCAGAAATGGCAAGCCCAGCCTCTACATCGCCGCCGACGGTATTCAGCAATACGAGGAGTCCTTCTATTTTCGGATTCTGTTCGATTGCTACCAATTGTGGTATTACATGCTCATATTTGGTGGTTTTATTTTGGGGAGGCAGCTGCATATGCCCTTCAATTTGACCAACAATCGTCAAACAATGAATTTTGGAATCCTGCGATAGCTGAGCAACATTCGTTTGACCCAATTGCTGTATTTTTTCCATTAAACCTGATGGTTTATCATCTTTTTCATCTTTATCCTTTTGCGGCTCTTCATTCATGTGGTATTCCATAACGTTATCTCCCTTCGGACGAATGATAACGTTAGTATTTACTTTCCAACTTTTTTCATTCTTGGACGTCAAAAAAACATCAAATATGAGTAAGATCTGTTTTCCTCGGCAGGGTGCTTGCTTTTTGAAAGGAGGGCCATGTGATCTGTCGTTTAACTTCGGCGGAAAACAAAATGGAGCAGGCCTCTCTTGCCCTGCTCCATTCCTCTTTAATTTTTATTTGTGCAAACGACTAATTATACTTCCATAATGATCGGCAAGATCATTGGACGGCGCTTCGTTTTCTCAAATAATAGATAATTCAGCTGGTCTCGTATATCCTGCTTGATATTGGACCATTCATAAGCATCCCTCGCAAGGTAGCCTTCTACGATGTCCTTTACCAGTTTGGTCGATTGCTCCATCAATTTTTCCGATTCCCGCACATAGACAAATCCTCGTGAAATGATTTCGGGACCCGATGCGATGCTTCTTGTCTTTTTATTTAATGTCACCACAACAGTGAATATTCCATCCTGAGATAGGAGCCTTCTATCACGCAATACGATGTTCCCTACATCCCCTACACCGATACCATCTATTAGGACATTGCCAGCGGCAACCTTGCCGGACATCTTCATTCTTTCTTTCTTATATTCAATGACATCACCTTTTTCAGGAATGAATATTTGATGAGAATCCATCCCCAAGCTTTGGGCGATTTTCGCATGGGCCTTTAACATCCTATATTCCCCTTGTACAGGAATGAAATATTTAGGCTTCATCAGGTTCAGCATCAATTTTAATTCTTCTTGGCTTCCATGGCCAGAAACATGGACTTTTTTATAGCTGGACAAAACGTTCGCCCCTGCCCTAAACAGCATGTCCATCGTTTTGAACATGAGAATTTCCAATCCAGGGGACGGAGTTGCAGTGATGAATACGGTATCGCCTTCCTGGATGTTCACTAATTTATGTGCTTGTTTGGCCATTTTTTGAAGCGCCTCGATCGGTTCCCCTTGAATCCCCGTCGTCAAAATCACGATTTCATCATCATGTAGCTGATTGATTTCTTCTACAGAAACGATTTGGTCGCTGTCGACTTCCAGATACTCCAAATTTACAGCAAGATCAATCACTCTCTGGATGTTTTTTCCTACAAGCGCCACTTTTCTGTCATTTTCCTTGGCAGCCCTGAACACATGCTGAATCCGAATCAAATTGGAAGCGAAGCATGCAACGATGATCCTGCCCTTTGCTTGATGAAATGAATCGGACATTTGACAAGCAATGACCGACTCCGAGATGGAGTACCCTGGGCGTTCAGCATCAGTACTGTCGGATAATAAGCATAAAACGCCTTCTTGACCGATTGCTGCCATTTTTCCGATTTCTGGTTGATACATGCCTTCAGCCGCCTGGTCGAATTTAAAATCACCCGTATGGACAATATTTCCTTCAGATGTATGAAAACATAGACCAATGGAATCTGGGATGCTATGTGTCGTTTTAAAGAATGAAATCTCGACTGTTTCGAATGTTAATCTTGAATCAGAATGGATGGTGACGAATTTTGGTGGAGCCCCTTTGTAATCCTGTTCCTTTAGCTTCTCTTTAGCAAGAGCCACTGTAAGCTTTGTTCCAAAGACAGGAACTTTTATTTTTTTAAGAACGTAGGAAAGGCTTCCCAATGCATCTTCATGGCCATGAGTCAAGAATATTCCTTGGATGCGATCTTTATTTTCAACCAAGTAAGAAATATCAGGAATAACAATATCAATACCAAGCATTTCGTTTTCCGGGAACATCAAACCCGAATCGATAACGAACATTTCATGGTCAATTTCAAGAACATACATATTTTTTCCGTTTTCTCCTACTCCACCAAGTGGAATGATCTTAATCATTTCAGTCTCTCTATTTAGCAATTTTCGTTCCTCCCATGTTGAATTTCCCGATCATTAATCAGTTATGTTTATTATACTTGATGATAAATTGCCATTACAACTAAATTAATGCAAGAGAGGATGGGCATGCTAATTCATAGCTTATAAAATATATGCTCCTTTTTAAAGCCGCCACTGATTGTTGTATGCTTCTATTGCAAGGTTTGTAATACTTGCAAGGTTGATTACAGCAGCTGGATGCTCGCTCCCAACAACAGTTGTAGAATGATTCACAAAAACTAGATTTAAAAAGGCTCTTTTCGTAAAGTTTGTGCAAAAACAACAATCTTTTAGAAAACAGCCTTTAAAAACAAGAAGCTTTGCGAAAACTTCCAAACACAAAAGGCATCGAGGAGAAGCTCACTCGATGCCTTTTGATACTGAGTCACCCACCTAATCCGGGCAAATTATTCTTTAATATTATTTAATAAAGAAGCAATTCCATTGCGTTCCTGTTCAGTTAAAGGAATCAATGGCAGCCTCACAGATCCGACATCAAGACCCTTCATTTGGAGGGCGGTCTTGACAGGAGTCGGGCTTGGTGCGGAGAATAACCCTCTCATCAATGGCAGTAATTTCTGATGCAGTTTGGAGGCTGCTGGTATTTCTCCTTCATAAAAAGCGCTGATCATTTCCTGCATTTCATTTCCGATCACATGGGATGCAACTGAAACAACTCCGTTTCCACCGATCGATAATACAGGAAGGGTCAATCCATCATCGCCGCTATATAAAGCAAAATCCTCATCCGTTCCGGCAATGATATCTGTCATGGCATCCAAATCACCGCTTGCTTCTTTAACTGCCACAATGTTTGGCAGCTTTGAAAGCTTGATCACAGTTTCTGGATGGATCGTCACCACTGATCGTCCCGGAACATTATAAAGCATGACAGGCAAGGAAGTAGACTCAGCAACCGCTTTAAAATGCTGGTACATCCCTTCCTGACTTGGTTTATTATAATAAGGAGCGACAATCATGGCAGCGTCAACCCCGATGGCTTCCGCTTTTTTCGTCAACTCGATTGTTGCTTGTGTATTGTTGCTTCCAGTACCGGCGATGATTGGCACCCTTCCACCATTTACCTTTACCACATGGCGGAACAGTGCAAGCTTCTCTTCCGTTGTCAATGTAGGTGATTCACCAGTCGTTCCGGCGATGACCAATGAGTCCGTACCATTTTCAATCAAGTAATTGACAAGTGTCGTTGTTTTTGCGAAATCGATGTTCCCTTTGTTATCAAAAGGTGTGACCATTGCTGTAGATACACGGCCAAAATTAATCATCTTCATACTCTCCTTGCCTCAATAAAAATTAAAAATCCGTCGCATTGTATTCAAAAATATCTTTTTGTAGTTGAAAAGCATCATGCAAAGCGTTGACCGCTTTCACCAGATCGTCTTCCTTCACCAGCACCCATATGGTCGTATGGCTGTCTGCCGATTGAAGAATTCGGATTCCTTCATCAGAAAGGGCAGTCACAATTTTTGATGTTACACCGGGAACGCCTGTGATCCCTGCACCAACCACCGAAACTTTTGCACACCCTTCTTCCACCTTCGGATCGTAACCTAAGTCCTTAAGTACAGAGTATGCCCGAGGTAGGACCGCCTGTGAGACAGTATAGACGACTCCTGTTGGCGAAATATTAATAAAATCGACGCTGATATTTTCACGGGCCATTGCGCTGAACACTTCTGATTGCAAATTATACTGATCTTTTTTAGCGAACACTTTAATTTGTGCTACGCCGCCGACATGAGCAATCCCCGTCACAAGGCGCTCCCTTATATCAGAACCTCTATTTTGCTTATTCATGGATGTGACCAAGGTACCCATCCCATCTGAATATGTGGATCTGATCCGGATCGGCACTTTTGCCTGCATGGCGATTTCCACTGCCCTTGGGTGAATGACCTTGGCGCCCTGGTAAGCCATGTTGCACACTTCATTATACGTGACAACTTCCAACGGACGCGCCTTTTCAGCAATCCGCGGGTCAGCTGTCATGATCCCTTCTACGTCAGTGAAGATATCAATCCATTCTGCATTCAATGCTGCTCCTAGGGCTGCAGCCGATGTATCGCTTCCACCACGTCCGATCGTGGTGATATCCCCATTTTTTGCTGCACCTTGAAAACCTGCAACCACGACGACATCATTATATTTCAATTCGCGTATGATGCGGTCGCACTTCATCTCAATGATTTTAGCATTTGTATGATCGTTATTGGTAATAAAGCCAGCTTGTGCACCTGTAAGCGACACTGCACTAATTCCAGATTGAATTAGCAAATTGGTAAAAACCACGCTCGAAATCGTTTCTCCACATGAAAGCAGAACATCCTGCTCCCTTTTGCTGATTGCCGTGCCCTGCCCCCCTACAAGCGAGAGCAGTGTATCTGTTGCATATGGTTCACCTTTTCTTCCCATTGCAGATACCACAACCACGACTTTGTAGCCTTCAGCAATGCTTTTCTCAATCTGCTTTTTAGCTTGATTACGGCTCTCGGGATCACGAACCGACGTGCCGCCAAACTTTTGTACGATCATTTTCATTGTTACACCTCAAACCATTCCTATTTCAAGTGTTTAATATAGGAGTTATTTTCGATTAGTCTATGTCGGGATTACTTCACTATTCCCAACTTCACTAAACTTTCTGCAATTTGCACTGAATTCCATGCTGCACCTTTAAGTAAGTTATCAGAAACGATCCATAAATGGAAGCCTTTCTGGTCATCCAAATCTTTACGTATTCTTCCAACAAAGACATCATTCTTTCCAACAGAGTGAGCCGGCATTGGATATAACTGTTCTTCAGGACGGTCCTGGAGAACAATTCCAGGTGCAGATTCTAAAAGGGCCTGTAGTTCTGACACCGTTGTATTTTCTGACTCCAATTCAATATATACGGATTCAGAATGTCCTGTGACAACTGGTAAACGGACACATGTTGCAGCCACTTTTAATTGTGGCATATGCATGATTTTCTTTGTTTCATTTATCATTTTCATTTCTTCAAATGTATAGCCGTTATCCTGAAACTTATCGATTTGAGGAATAGCATTGAAAGCAATCTGATAATGCTTCTGATCACCTTTCACAGGCAGGATTTCAGGTTTGGCTTCTTTTCCATCAATAATATCCTGCGATTGGGTGTGCAATTCTTCAATAGCGGCTGCACCTGCACCGGATACAGCTTGATAAGTTGAAACAACAACCTTTGACAGGCCATATTTCTTTCGAATCGGCTCCAATGCCACAACCATTTGGATCGTAGAGCAATTTGGATTAGCTATGATACCATTATGAGTGCGCAAATCTTCCTCATTCACTTCAGGAACGACGAGCGGGACATCCGGATCCATTCGATAGGCACTTGTATTATCTACCACGATCGCCCCGCGTTTAACCGCCTCGGGAGCAAACAGCTTTGAAATGCTTCCGCCTGCGCTGAACAATGCGATATCCACATCTTCAAAGCTTTCCGGCTTTGCCTCCTCAACAATGATGTCCTGGCCATTATATGAAACCTTCGTCCCTGCAGATCTAGCTGAGGAAAGAAGAGTCAATTTTCGAATTGGAAAATTTCTATTTTCTAAAGTTTGTACCATTTGTTGACCCACGGCGCCGGTCGCGCCGACAACCGCTACATGTAAACCTGATGCTGACATGAGATTTATTCCCCTTCCGATTCTTCAGTAATAATTAATGAAAATATTAATAACGTTTATTTTAACACATTCAATTTAATACCCATATAATTTTCAATCAGAATTCGGGAAAAAGTTGAAGGGGAATTACTCCCCATCCATATATCTTTCTACCAATACAGGCTGGATCTGACGGCCTTCAATCGCCTCGAGAATCGTCGGTTGAAGCATACTCATCCTCGCCACCATCGATTTCGGCTTCTTTTGCGGTTCATCCTGGCCGAATGGGATGAAATAGATATCCTTGGCTGCCATTAATTTCATCAGATTTACTCCATTTAACCCCAGTGCATCGTTAGTGGATATCCCCAATACGACCGGCCGATGATTCCTTAGTGTGGCCTTTGCTGCCATCAATACAGGACTGTCGGTCATCGCATTGGCGAATTTACTCATGGAATTCCCTGTCAACGGGGCAATGACCATACAATCAAGCGGCAATTTAGGACCCAATGGTTCTGCTTTCACAATGGAATCCACCACTTTCGTCCCTGTGGCTTTTTCTATCCTTTCGATCCAATCTTCTCCTTTTCCAAAACGGGTCTCTGTGTTTTGAACGGTAAAAGTTACGACGGGTATTACTTCAGCGCCGGCACTTACAAGCTTTTCGATTTCCGGGAATACAGCATCATACGTACAATGTGAACCTGTTAATCCAAAACCGATCCTTTTTCCTGCCAAACTCATGTTGTAGACTCCTTTCTATTCAAGAGATCATCCTCGAGCAGTTGTGATAGGACACCAGCCAAGATTTGACCGGCAGACTTAGGTGCGACGATTCCCGGCAGTCCAGGAGCGAGCAAAGCCTTTATGCCCCTTTTTTCCGCATATCGGAAATCCGTTCCACCTGGCTTGGAAGCTAAATCAATAATCAAAGTTTGCGGGGGCATTTTGGCAATGACACTTGCCGTGACGATTGGATGCGGGATCGTATTGATACAAATATCTGTATCCTGTACTTCCTTAGCCAGATCATTCAAATGAAAAGGGGTCAATCCCATCTCGGTGATTCTGGCAATATGCTCTGATTTGCGAGCTCCTACCTTGACCTTTGCACATAAATGATTAAAAATCCTCGCAACGCTCATTCCGACCCTTCCAAGTCCCAATACAGTCACATTCGAGCCATGAATCGTAATATCGGTATGTTGGATCGCCATCATGATGGTGCCTTCCACCGTCGGAATAGAATTATAGATAGCAACATCATCCCGTTCAAAAAGCTGGATGAGCCGACGGTCTGCTTTCTTGGTTATTCCATCAAGATACGCGTTGCTGATCCCGGAATAAACGGTACAATGCGCAGGCGTTTTTCTTAAAATCTCTTCGGTGAGCAATACTTTTTCATTTGAGAAAATGGTTTCCACTTTGCCTTCTAAATTCGTCCCCGGCACTGGCAATATGATCGCGTCTGTCGTGGTAAAGTCCACATCATTCAATTTTTCTTTCACTGCTCCTGTAAATGCATGGTCCAGCTGTTCGAATCCAATAAGAGATAGTTTAGCGTCCAATTCGGTCAGCTTTCGAATGATTTCCAGTTGACGAGCATCTCCGCCGATCACTGTGATCTGCATTCCAGTCAACATCAATGCATTCACCTTCTTTAGTCTTAATCATCGAACTGTTAAAATCGTTTTCACTTCATCAGTGTATGAGAAAGAAAAACATTCGGTGAGTCATCCATTCAAATAGTTATGCAGTTTTTTCATTTCCAAATTCAAAAGGCGGTTTTCGTCATTTTTGCTGCTATTCATCAGAGGTTATGTATGGTTGATTTCCTTAGAAGGATGATGGCTTTCCGAGGAGCCTCACACGAAGTGAGGTGGTTCGATGCTGCATCTGATGAGTTATATAAAAGAAAGCCTGTAAAACAAGAACATTTGAGAAAGTATTTTCGAGAAAAAAGCAAATAAAAGACCGTCCCCAAAAACGGAACGGTCCTTTATCTGAAATTTATCGGTCTTCTGGAACTTCCAAAATCATCATTTCGCTCCCGATTGTGCGGATATGCGTCCATGGAACGCGAATTTCTGCTCCTTTATTCCTGCTCCCGAACCATTTCCCGGTTGGGATGATGAGCGAGCCGATTTGCCCGGTCCTTGCATCAATTTCAAGGTCGGTTTGTCCCAATACGCCCAACCTTTCGGCTCTGCGGTAATCGACGATTTCTTTTCCGCTGAGTTCACTTAGCCTCATGTTGCACACCTCCATGTCTTCCTTTTATATCAATGTATAAAAAGCTTTTCCATTTTAGAAGTGGATTTCAGGAATTAGTTTAGATTATGTTTACCACTGTTTTGTCTTGAGAAGAGCAGAATCTACAATGGGTTGTGCAAAGTTGATTTCCACGGAAGGATGCTCACTTTCCGCGGGGCTGGTGGTGAGCCTCCTCGCTCCTCACCTTGCCCCCTTTTCCCTCCCCAGTCTCATTTTCATTAAAAGCCCAATATTTGAAAAAGAACTTAAAAGAGAGGGCTTTCCGGATGAACGATCACCCGGGAGCCCTCCCATCATTTTTATATTAAATACCTTTTGGCAAATCACCATTTGGACCGATTAAGGATAGCGAATAAAGGTCGGTGAAAATACGGTTGCTTAATTCATTGACGCCTTTAATGGTCACTGAATCCACTTCGTCGACGATCTCATCTAGTGAGCGGTGCCTGCCAAGCAGGAGTTCGTTCTTCCCATTCCGGCTCATTCGACTATTTGTACTTTCGAGGCTCAGCATCAAATTGCCCTTTAACTGCTCCTTGCTATTCAGTAATTCTTTTTCAGTGATCCCGTCTTTTTTCAATAGTGCCAATGTTTCTTGCACGGTATCAAATAATTGGTCCATTTGCTTAGCGCCTGTTCCTCCATAAATGGTTACCATACCGCTGTCTTTATAAGAGGTATGGTACGAAAATACGGAATATGCAAGTCCCCTTTTTTCTCGTACCTCCTGAAATAGCCTTGATGACATGCTTCCACCAAGAATATTATTTAATACGATCAGGCTGTAAACATCTCTATGCCCAATTTGAAGGCCTTCAAACCCTAAACATAAGTGGGCTTGTTCAGTGTCTTTTTTCCGAGCAAGTTGATTAAAGTGAAATTCCGGTTCTTTCTCAAAAATAGCTCGATTTCCACCCTTATATGTACCAAACTTTTTCTCCACTGTTCGGATGAATTCTTCATTGATATTTCCTGCAATGGATATCACAACCTTGTCAGGCGTATACATATTGTGCATGTATTCTTTTAATTTGTTCTGATCGAAAGTATCAAGTGTTTCTTCCGTTCCTAAAATAGGGTAACCTAGCGGATGACTTTGATAAGCTGCCTTGCTTAATAAATCATGGACGATATCATCCGGAGTGTCTTCATACATTTTTATTTCTTCAAAAACGACATTCTTTTCCTTCTTCAGCTCCTCTTGATCGAAAGTGGAGTTGAAAAACATATCGGACAATATATCCAGTGCCATCTCAGAATGGTTATCCAGCACCTTCGCATAATAGCACGTATATTCTTTGGAGGTAAATGCATTTACCTGCCCTCCGATTGCATCGAATGCTTCAGCTATTTCACGTGCTCCTCTATTTTCAGTTCCTTTAAAGAACATGTGCTCCAAAAAATGAGAGATTCCGTTATTTTCTGGGGTCTCATCTCTTGATCCAGTCCCTATCCATATTCCGATAGCAACCGAACGTACGGTTGGGATTTCTTCTAGTACAATTCTTACGCCGTTTTGGCATGTATATTTCTTGATCAAAAGTGTTCCTCCTATTCTTGTTGAATACACAGAGATTGCTTTGATTATCTCATTCTGCCTGATCAGCGGCCGATAATTTGACGATCCTCTCTTCATCTACTAAATCAGAAACTGTCCCAAAACGCAATTGCTTCTTTTTAATTTGGGTGATTAACTGATCAAGCGCTTTTGAGGATGATTCTGTCGGATGCATTAATATCATGGCACCAGGGTGGACTTTTGATACAACCCTTTGGATCAGGACATCCGGAGATGGCTTCTGCCAATCGATTGTATCAACGCTCCACATGATCGTTCCCATATTGAGTTCATCTGCGATTTGAACAACTTCATCCCTGTAGCTTCCACTTGGAGGCGCAAACCATCTTACCTCTGTCCCAGTCGTCGCTTTAATCACATCATTTGTTTTTGACAACTCGTCCTTGATCCGATTGGACGACAATATTTTCATATTCGGATGTGTATACGAATGATTCCCGATTTCATGACCAGCATCGACGATCATTTTTGCAAGCTTAGGGTTTTGCTTCACCCATCTTCCCTCAAGAAAAAAGGTTGCATGAATGTTTTGTTTTTTCAATGTTGCCAGCATATCAGGGAGGAATTCATTCCCCCAAGCTACATTTATTAGTAGGGAAACCATTGGTTTATCGGGATTTCCTTTATAGATCGGGGCGGGAGGCAAATCCTTCAGATGGACTTTAGGCGGAACCTGCTTGAATATGAGCTTTTGTTCACTAAACGTTTGATCTTTTTTCATTTTTTTATAAGAGGCATCTATATCCACTTTCAGTCCATTATATCCAGGGATGGTTTTCCATACTCTATCAATTTTAGCATCTTGTGGCTTAATTGAAAATTGTTCTGCTGCTTTTTCTATTTTTGAATATACATCATTATTCGAGCCCGCCGCTTCGACGGCACTTTCCTTCAGCCGATATACATATTGACTTGATAACGGATTCTGAACGGCTGCAATCGTAATGATCACAATCAAACCTATTTCAACTACCAGACTCTTTCTCACGTTCTCCTCCTCCTTCCATATAAATTATGAATGTGAAGGACAAGGTAGAACACATCAAATAAAAAGGCCGACCCTTTCAAGAACGGTGACGCCTCGCACATTCAGTACGGGGATCCGCAGCTTGGTTGGGTCAGCCTTGGTTCTAATGATTATTTTTCTTGCTGTTCTTCTTTTTCCCGTTGTTCTTTTAATACGACTTTACGAGAAAGATTGACTCGACCTTGATTGTCGATATCGATGACCTTCACTAGTATTTCATCACCCAATGAAACGACATCTTCCACTTTTCTGATGCGTTCTTCAGCCAGTTCGGAAATATGGACAAGACCATCTTTCCCATTGAATATTTCAACAAAAGCACCGAACTTTTCGATCCGTTTTACTTTACCAAGATACATTTGACCGACTTCCACTTCACGGACGATATCTTCGATGATCTTTTTCGCTTTCTTATTCATATCTTCATCAACTGATGAAATGAATACTGTACCGTCTTGTTCAATATCAATCTTGACGCCTGTCTCTTCAATGATTTTATTGATCTGTTTCCCGCTCGGTCCGATGACATCACGGATTTTATCCGGATTGATTGACATCGTTAAAATCTTAGGCGCATATTGAGATAAATACTCTCTTGGTGCCGATATCGTTGAAAGCATGCTGTCCAAAATTTGCATACGGCCTTTTTTGGCTTGCTGAAGTGCTTCTTCAAGGATTTCGCGTGAAAGACCCTCGATTTTAATATCCATTTGAAGCGCAGTCACGCCTTTTTCAGTTCCGGCTACTTTGAAGTCCATGTCACCCAAGTGATCTTCCATTCCTTGGATATCCGTTAAGATTGTATAATATTCACCTGATTTGACAAGCCCCATCGCGATCCCGGCAACCGGTGCTTTAATTGGGACTCCGGCGTCCATCATGGCAAGGGTGCTTCCGCAGATGCTTGCCTGTGAAGTAGAGCCATTTGATTCAAGCACTTCCGATACAAGCCTGATTGTATATGGAAAATCCTTTTCGTTTGGAATGATCGGTTCAAGGGCACGTTCACCAAGTGCACCATGGCCAATTTCACGGCGGCCTGGACCTCTCATCGGACCTGTTTCACCAACTGAGAAGAGAGGGAAATTGTAATGATGCATGAATCGTTTTGATTCCTCGATGCCCAATCCGTCTAGAATTTGAACATCCCCAAGAGCGCCAAGTGTACATACACTCAAGGCCTGCGTCTGTCCTCGCGTAAAGAGGCCGGAACCATGTGTACGCGGCAATATGCCAACCATTGATGAAAGCGGACGTATTTCGTCGACGCCGCGGCCATCCGGACGGACTTTATCTTCTGTGATCAGGCGTCGCACTTCACCTTTTACAAGCTTGTCCAATACCTTCTTCACTTGTTTAGTCGTTTCTTCTTCTGTTTCCTCGCGTTCTTCGAAGACGGCTAAGACTTTATCTTTTACAGCCTTGATGGCATCTTCGCGCGCATGCTTTTCCTGTACTTGGATGGCAGCGATCATCTCTTCTTCGCACAGCTCACGGACTTGAGCTTCAATGTCTGAATCAATGACAGACAGCTCGATTGCCATCTTTTCCTTGCCGACTTTTTCCACAATTTCTTCTTGGAATGCAATCAATTTCTTGATTTCTTCATGACCGAACATAATCGCTTCTAGCATCGTTTCTTCAGGAACTTCCTGTGCACCGGCTTCAACCATGTTGATGGCATCTTTCGTACCAGCAACTGTCAAATGCATTGTGCTTCTTTCCAATTGTTCAACTGTTGGATTGATCACAAATTCATCATCGACCAAACCGACAATCACTCCGGCAATCGGTCCATCAAATGGAATATCGGATACTGATAATGCCAAGGATGAACCAAACATTGCGCCCATTTCAGATGAACAATCTTGATCCACACTCATGACCATGCTGATGACTTGAACTTCATTCCTGAAGCCATCCGCGAAAAGCGGGCGAATCGGTCTATCGATCAGGCGGCTTGCCAAAATGGCTTTTTCACTTGGTCTTCCTTCACGTTTAATGAAACCTCCCGGAATTTTACCAACCGCGTATAGACGTTCTTCATAATTAACTGTCAATGGAAAGAAATCAAGATTTTTCGGTTCCTTCGAGGCAGTAGCCGTACTCAATACTGCTGTGTCACCATATCGTACTAAAACTGCTCCATTTGCCTGCTTCGCCAATTGTCCTATTTCGACTGTCAATTTTCGACCGGCCCAGTCTGTCGAAAAGACCTGTTTACTTTGATCCATATATGAACCCCTCTCTATTTTGAACATCATCTAATTATTCACACATATTTGTTACATTTTATCATATAAAGCACATTGTGCAGAAATATCGTAAAGAAAAGTTATTATGTATTCTTGACAAACATGCAAATTCCAAAACAATTTGAAATAAAATAATATGATTTTTAACCTAATAAAAAAGCGGGAAGAAATCCCGCTTCTTGTCATAACTTATCGACGTAGACCAAGCTTCGTGATTAATTCACGGTAACGTTGAACGTCATTGTTACGCAAATAAGTTAATAGGTTACGACGTTTACCTACCATTTTCAAAAGACCGCGACGAGAGTGGTGGTCCTTCTTGTGAGTACGTAAGTGGTCATTCAAATTGTTGATTGATTCAGTAAGGATAGCAATTTGAACCTCTGGTGATCCAGTGTCAGTGTCGTGTACTTTGTACTCACTGATAAGTTCGTTTTTACGCTCTTGAGTGATAGCCATCCTGATTCACCTCCTAAAATTAAGTAAAAGGATATGAAATCCTTTCAAATCCCCTATTACTGAGCAAGCGTCGGAGACTCGCCTTGCCAAGCAAAGGTTCATTTCATACGTATATAAGAATACTATTAAAGTATGTAAAAAGCAAGTCTAAACATGATGATTTTCGAAGTATTGAATGGCTTTCTCTTTATCCATACCAATTTGAGCGATCAATTCATCGATACCATTGAATTTTTCTTCAGCGCGTAGACGTTTATGCCATTGAATAACGACTTCTTCTCCGTAAATGGAGCGGTCGAAATCAAACAGATGCACTTCGATGGTAAGTGAAAATTCATCGGGATTTTTGAATGTCGGTTTATATCCGATGTTGCATACTCCATTCTCCCATTCATTATTAACGAGCATACGTACGGCATATACGCCATTTTTAGGGATCAGAAAGTCATCATTCATTTCGATATTTGCTGTCGGGAAACCTATTTTTCTTCCTCTTTTATCCCCATGGACGACAGTTCCATCGGTTCTGTAAAACCTGCCTAATAGACTCGGGATTCTATCTACTTCCCCATTTGCTATTTTTTCCCTGATCAATGATGAACTGACTTTTTCATCTTCTTCATTCACCAGCTTCTCAACCGTGGTTTGCGTGAATACATGTCGGGAATGAAATGGCATCGTATCCATTTTTCCTTTCCCAAGTCTGCCATAGCTATAATCAAAGCCTGCCACCACGTGCTGGACATTCAATCTGATCAAATAATCATCCACAAATTCCTGTGGGAGCAAATGAGCAAAATCTGACGTAAAGCGGACAATAAATAAATAATCAATCCCCAAGGATTCAACCAAATTAATTTTTTCCTGGAGAGGTGTGATATATTCTATATGCTTATGTTTATGGCCCAATACGACAGATGGATGGGGGTCAAACGTCATGACAGCACTTTGAATGTTCTTTTCTTTCGCAATGGATATCGCTGTGTTCATCACTTTTTGATGCCCAAGATGCACTCCATCGAAATATCCAAGCGCCATGACCAATGGAGGGAAATCATCCTTTTGATAAGAATGGGGATGATGGATTGTTATAACCTTCAAAATACCTCACCTAATTCCTCTATTCATTGCGTAGAACTTTGACCGGTTTAATGAATTCTGGCTTGGATGGATGTGGTTGATATATTGCAAGCGCATTCCCATCATGTATCAAGACCGACTGGAGGTCCACTATAGGCACAGAAGACTTTTCTAAAACGGCTCCATTTCTTACTTTCTCTGCTACTTTATCACTAATTTCAATATTGGGCAAATGAGAAATCCCCCGCTCCAAAGGGGCGACAGCCTTATCAATTTCACCCTTCTCAATCAGCTCGTTCAGTTCCTCGAACGTGAAGCAGTCTTCCTGTAAAAATGATCCTGATGAAGTTCTTACCAGTTTTGACATATGAGCGGGATATCCAAGTTTTTCACCGATCATGACCGCCAATGTTCGAATATACGTCCCCTTGCTGCAGTCAACAGAAAAGCTGAATATGGCCTTGCCATCACTGAAAGAAATTTGGCTTGTCAATTGAATGTCTTTGATTTGAACCCTTCGCGATGGTCTTTCAACTTCAATTCCTGCACGTGCATATTCATATAGTTTTTTCCCTTTCACTTTCACTGCGGAGTACATCGGAGGAGTTTGGGTGATTTCACCTGTCAACTGATTGAACACCTCTAGGACCTCTTCCTTGGTTATCGGCTCTTCGACTCGTTTTGCTTCAACGATCTCCCCCGATGCATCTTCGGTTGTGGTTGAAAAGCCAACCACGACCTCGCCCACATAAGACTTTCCAGTATTCATCATATATTCGGAAATTTTAGTTGCCTTCCCGAGGCAAATCGGCAATACGCCTGTCACGTCAGGATCGAGGGTTCCTGTATGCCCGACCTTTTTCATCCGAAGCATCTTCCTTATTTTAAAAACACAATCGTGGGAAGTCATACCTGCTGGCTTCCATATTGGCAGGATGCCGTCCATAATCCTCACACACCTTTAATGATTTTTTACATAAAAAAGGGATAGACATAGTCTATCCTTTTATATACTTATTCATCGCCGTTCGGTTCGTCGTCTTGAATTCCCTTCAAGAGGGACTCAATTCGATTTCCGTAGTCAATGGATTCGTCAAATTCGAAAATGAGTTCAGGTGTTTTGCGGAGGCGGATTCTTTGTCCGATTTCGGATCGGATGAATCCCTTTGCTTTCGCTAACCCCTTAAGCGTATTTTCTTTTTGATCATCATCACCCAATACGGTAATGTATACCTTTGCCTGTTGAAGGTCGCCGGATACTTCAACATCCGTGACCGTTACAAATCCAATGCGCGGGTCTTTGATTTTTCGGCCGATGATATCGCCAAGTTCTTTCTTCATTTGTTCGCCTACACGATTAGTACGGTGGCTCATTAAGATTCACCTCTTTTACAACCATTCAAAGGATGTCTGTCCCCTTTCCCACTCAGGGAAGGAATCAATAAATTTAATGGCTCGCTCCAATTCCTTTTCGGCTGCTTGACGGGAGGAAGCAACGGTTACAAGCGTAATCCGGGTATGCTGCCAGACGTCCTGATGGCCGATTTCTGAAACGGAAACGTTGTATTTTTGTTTGAGCCGCGTCAACACACGTTGAAGCACGGCTCTTTTGTCTTTAAGGGATTGGGCATCATAGATCAAGCAGTCAAATTCTGCTGATGCAATCATTTGCGAGCGATTTCCTCCATGACATATGCCTCGATGATGTCGCCTTCTTTGATGTCATTATAGTTCTTGATTGTGATTCCGCATTCGTAGCCTTTGCTGACTTCTTTTGCATCATCTTTGTAGCGTTTCAGCACATCCACTTCACCTTCAAAGATCACGACGCCGTCGCGGATCAAGCGGATACCACTGTCGCGAGTGATTTTCCCTTCTGTGATGAAGCTTCCAGCAATTGTACCGACTTTAGAAACCTTGAATGTTTGACGAACTTCAGCTTGACCGATGATTTTTTCCTCAAATTCCGGATCAAGCATCCCTTTCATCGCAGATTCGATTTCCTCAATCACTTTATAGATGATTCGGTGCAGACGGATGTCAACGCCTTCTGCTTCGGCAGCGCGTTTCGCATTGACATCAGGACGTACGTTAAAGCCGATGACAATTGCATTGGAAGCAGCGGCAAGCGTGATATCCGATTCATTGATTGCCCCGACTGCTGTATGAATGATTCTGACATTGACGCCTTCCACTTCTATTTTTTGAAGGGACGCCGCCATAGCTTCTGCAGAACCTTGTACATCCGCTTTGAGGACAATATTCAAGTCTTTCATTTCACCTTGCTTCATTTGTTCAAACAGGTTATCAAGGCTGACGCGTGATTTTTCTCCGCGTTGTGCTTGTAGAGCTTGTTGCGCCCTGTTTTCACCAACTTGACGAGCGGTTTTCTCATCATTGAATACAACGAAACGATCTCCCGCTTGAGGAACATCATTTAATCCTGTGATTTCTACAGGAGTTGAAGGGCCTGCTTCTTTGACACGTCGCCCAAGGTCATTCACCATTGCACGAACACGGCCGAAGGTGTTTCCGACAACAATCGGATCCCCGACGCGAAGCGTACCGTTTTGTACCAATAGCGTCGCTACCGAACCACGGCCTTTATCCAATTGGGCCTCTACAACTGTACCGATTGCATTTCTATTTGGATTTGCTTTATATTCCTCTACTTCACCTACAAGCAGGATCATCTCGAGCAGATTGTCAATTCCATCACCTGATAATGCAGATAGCGGAACGAAAATTGTATCGCCGCCCCATGCTTCAGGGATGAGTCCATGCTCTGTCAATTCCTGCATGACACGATCTGGATTTGCTGCTTCTTTATCCATTTTGTTGACGGCCACAATGATTGGAACCTTTGCAGCTTTTGCATGATTGATGGCTTCGATTGTTTGCGGCATAACACCGTCATCCGCTGCGACGACAAGAATGGTGATATCCGTCACTTGGGCTCCACGCGCACGCATTGTTGTAAATGCGGCGTGTCCAGGAGTATCCAGGAACGTGATTTTCTTGTCATTTACTTTTACTTGATAAGCACCGATATGCTGTGTGATCCCGCCGGCTTCTCCAGCAGTGACCTTTGTGTTGCGGATGGAATCAAGAAGCGTCGTTTTACCATGGTCTACGTGGCCCATGATCGTCACGACTGATGGACGTTCAACAAGATCGCCTTCTTCATCTTCCGTGAAATAAACTTCAAGATCCGTTGTATCGACCTTAATTTCTTCTTCCACTTCAACACCATATTCACCAGCAATCAATTCAATCGCATCTTTGTCGATTTCTTGATTGATTGTCGCCATGATTCCCAGCATGAATAGCTTCTTAATGATTTCAGAAGGTTCACGATGCAGCTTTTTTCCAAGTTCAGAAACAGTCAAAGAATCTGTGAATGTGATCTTTTCAGGCAATTCTTTTTCCTTTTTCTTTTGTTGCTGCGGCTGATTTTGCGGGCGATTGTTACCTTGATTTCTATTTTTCGGATTATTGCCTTTTTTCTTCTTCTGATTGTTGTTCAGGACTTTATTTTCTTTTGATTGATTTTGCTGATCATGTTTTTTGCCTTCACGGTTTTTAGGACCAGATTTCACCTTTACTTTTGTAGGTGCATCCTCCTTGTCATCCGTTTTTTGACCAGCAGGTTTTCCGCTGCCTTTAGGCTGGATATTCGTATTTTGTTTGGATGATTGTGGTTTAGCTTGTTTTTTTCCATTCTCATTTTTGACATTGAAAATAGAATCCAATTTCTTCACCGCATCATCTTCGATTGCGGTCATATGATTGGAGACTTCCACATTCATATCCTTCAACTTTGTAATGATATCCTTACTTGAAACATTATGTTTTTTTGCATATTCGTAAATTCGCATTTTACTCATATGTTCACCCCCATTGAGATTCATCGAGCAATAATGCAAGCTTTTTGGCAAAGCCTTCATCTATAACTGCCACGGCTACCCTCGCCTGTTTACCTATTGCCTGCCCGAGATCATCTCTGTTCTCTACCATCTTGACAGGTGTTCGGTAATAATGGCATTTATCCAGTATTTTCTTCGAAGTGTTTTGCGATGCATCCTTCGAGAGCAATACAAGCTTTGCTCGACCATTTTTAACTTCCTTCAAAACAAGCTCTTCGCCTGAAATGATTTTTCTTGCTCTATTTGCCAATCCTAATAATGACATCCATTGGTTTTGTTTCGTCATGTATGGTTAAATCCCCTTCTCCACAAGCTGAAGAAGTTCATCATAAATGGTATCATCTATTTTTGCACCTAGCTGGTTGGCTAAGGCGTTTTTTTTCTTAGCTGCTAAAATCGCTTCCTTTTCCAGAGAAAGATATGCCCCCCTGCCGGATTTTTTTCCGGTCGTGTCGATGGAGACTTCGCCTTCTTTGGAGCGTACGATGCGGACCATCTCTTTTTTAGGTTTCATTTCTCCGGTCGCGACACATTTTCTCATAGGAATCTTCTTTTGAGATGCCATTCTTTTCACCTCTGCCCTATTGCCTATTAATCAAGTTCTTCTTCAAAGTCAAACGCATTTTTCAATTCATCTTCATCATAATAAGAGTCCTCTTCAGCAGGTTCTTCATTGCCTCTAGGATAGATGCCTTGTTCCCTCGCTTCGGATTCGCTCTTAATATCAATTTTCCAGCCTGTTAATTTTGCTGCAAGACGGGCATTTTGACCTCTTTTCCCAATCGCAAGGGAAAGTTGATAGTCTGGAACCACAACAGTTGTAGCTTTTTCTTCTTCATCCACTTGAACGTCCAATACCTTTGAAGGGCTGAGTGCATTAGCAACGAAGACAACAGGATCTTCAGACCATTCGACAATATCGATTTTTTCACCTTTAAGTTCATTTACAATCGCTTGTACACGTGATCCTTTAGGACCTACACATGCTCCGACTGCATCCACTTCAGGGTTTTCAGCTTGCACGGAAATTTTGGAACGGTCTCCTGCTTCACGTGCCACCGACTTGATCTCAACGGTACCATCATAGATTTCTGGTACTTCGATTTCAAACAGGCGTTTTAAAAGACCTGGATGTGTTCTGGAAACAAAAATTTGAGGACCTTTGGTGGTCTTCTCCACCTTTGTGATGAAAACCTTCACACGATCGTGCGGTTTATAGCTTTCATTTTGCATTTGCTCACTCGGTGGAAGCAATGCTTCGATTTTCCCTAAGCTAACATAGATAAAGCGGGGATCTTGACGCTGAACGATACCGGTCATAATATCTTCTTCACGGTCAACGTATTCTGAATAAATAATTCCACGTTCAGCTTCACGTACACGTTGTGTAACGACTTGCTTCGCCGTTTGGGCTGCAATCCTTCCAAAGTCCTTCGGAGTTACTTCGATTTCGACTACATCCCCGACTTCGTATGCTGGATTGATCTTCGCAGCATCTTCTAAAGAAATTTCAAGGCGTGAATCGAAGACTTCATCCACTACCTCTTTGCGAGCGAATACACGCATCGTGCCAGAACCTAAGTTTAAGTCGATGCGGACATTCTGGGCTTGGTTAAAATTGCGTCGATATGCAGAAATCAGCGCTGCTTCGATCGCTTCAATCAAAATATCTCTCGAAATGCCTTTTTCTTTTTCAAGCAGATTGAGAGCATCTAATAATTCTGTGCTCATCTTTTTCATCCCCCTTCAATTAAAAACGATACCCTTTAAAAAGAAACGGCTAATCGGGCTTTTGCCACTTTGTCCATCGGCAGCTCGACCGTTTTCGTTTTAGTCTTGATCTTGATTTCTAATATCAAAGTATCGTTATCATACTCAAGAAGCGTTCCTTCAAAGGTTTTCTCGCCATCTATCGGTTCATATGTTTTCACATTTACATATTTCCCTACAGCCTTTTCAAAATCCTTCTCTTTTTTCAATGGCCGTTCAGCACCGGGTGAAGAAACTTCAAGAAAATAATTGTGAGGTATTGGGTCAATTTCATCCAGTTTTTCACTTAACCGTGTACTCACCAGCCCGCATTCCTCAATATCTACACCATTGTCCTTATCAATAAATACGCGAAGGAACCAGTTTTTCCCTTCTTTTACATACTCGATATCGATTAATTCGAGCTGCATATCCTCTAGAATAGGTGTAACGAGCTCTTCGACCATGTCCGTTACTTTACTCATACATACCTCCTGGATTTCTCGCAGATTCACTCCAAAAACTTCCTGTAACAACACGAAAGAGTGGGGGCGCCCCACTCTTTGACTTAGAGTTATAAGTAGTATTTCCAATAAAAATATACCATAACCAATATTTTTATGCAAATCAGAAAAGCGCAGGCAGCTTGCTTAGAGGCGTATTGACTGGACTGAAGCACCGCGAGATAAAGGAAACACGATTGGCGAAAGCCAATCGATGTTGACTTATCGTAAGCGTGCTGAGGGAAGTCTACTAGCCTCTAGCTGCCGGAGCTGGACAATAAGAAAAGCGGAGCCGGCTTGCTTAGAGGCGAAGAGATAAGGAACAAAGGCTAAGTTCACCACGTCCTGTGGCAACGCCTTTGCTAGTACATCCTGTACGTCGGAGATAAAGGAAACACGAAGAGCAAAGCGATGCGATGTTGACTTATCGTAGGGAAGAACCCCGAAGTTCGCTAGTCGATAGCCGGCGGAAAATTCGCCGTTTGTTGTCAATTGGTTGATATTTTTAATATTTGGTTGATAAATCCCCCAATTTGGTTGATATCTCAAAAATTAAGTTGATATGTCCACCCAATTGGTTGATAATTTGAAAATTTCATCTACAATACTTCGGCTGATGTGATTTCTCCCGCTGCCAAAATCATCTCCGTATTCATGTAAAAGAGGCTGCCCCATTAAAGCAGGGAGCAGCCTCTTAGATTAAAACAATGATAATTGATTCTGCTCTGGAAGGGATTCCAAACAGCCATGATTATCCAAGTATTCGATGATTGTTTTCGATACTCTTCCACGCTGCTGCAAATCTTCCTTGGACAGGAATTCGCCTTCTTCCCGTGCATTGACGATATTGATGGCGGCATTTGTGCCCAGTCCAGGAATGGAATTGAATGGAGGGATCAAGGTGTCTCCTTCAATGATGAATTCGTCAGCGCTTGATTTGTATAAATCAACCCGCTGGAACTTGAAGCCCCTCTCGCACATCTCGAGCGATAGTTCAAGAACTGTCAATAGGTTCTTTTCCTTTGTGGACATATCCAAACCTTTTGCATTGATTTCTTCTATTTTTGCACGAATCGCTTCTGTTCCGCGCACCATTGCATCAACATCGAAATCCTCTGCCCTAACGGTAAAGTATGCAGCATAATAAAGGAGCGGTAGATGCACTTTAAAGTATGCAATCCTTACTGCCATCAATACATAAGCAGCCGCATGGGCTTTCGGGAACATGTATTTGATCTTCTTACAAGAATCGATATACCATTCCGGAACCTCATTATTCCTCATTTCCTCTTCCATTTCGTCTGTCAGACCTTTACCTTTACGTACAGATTCCATGATTTTAAAGGCAAATGCCGGTTCCAGCCCTTGATAAATCAAATAAACCATGATGTCATCACGACAGCCGATAACTTCACTAAGGTTGCAGATGCTGTTATGGATCAGCTCCTGGGCATTCCCTAGCCAAACATCGGTCCCATGCGACAAGCCGGAAATCTGGACCAATTCGGAGAAAGTGGTAGGCTTTGTGTCTTCAAGCATCTGCCTGACAAACCTCGTACCAAATTCGGGAATTCCCAGCGTGCCCGTCTTGCACATGATTTGCTGTTCAGTTACGCCGAGCGGCTCAGGTCCGCTGAAAATCTTCATTACTTCTGGATCATCTGTAGGGATCGTCTTCGGATCGATCCCGCTCAAATCCTGCAGCATCCTGATCATCGTCGGATCATCGTGTCCCAGAATATCGAGTTTCAATAAGTTATCGTGTATGGAATGGAAATCAAAATGTGTCGTTTTCCATTCAGACTTATTATCATCGGCAGGAAATTGGATCGGCGAAAAATCGAATATATCCATGTAATCCGGTACGACGATGATTCCCCCTGGATGCTGTCCGGTTGTACGCTTGACACCTGTACATCCTTGTGCAAGTCGCTCAACTTCAGCTCCCCTTAAGGTTAAGTTATTATCCTGAGAGTATCCCTTTACATATCCGAACGCTGTCTTGTCGGCAACAGTGCCGATGGTCCCTGCACGATAAACATTGTCCTCACCGAAAAGAACTTTCGTATAATTGTGAGCTTGAGGCTGATATTCCCCCGAGAAATTCAAGTCGATATCTGGCACTTTATCCCCTTTGAAGCCAAGGAATGTTTCAAAAGGAATGTCGTGTCCATCTTTTTTGTAAACCGTTCCGCACTCTGGACAATCTTTATCCGGCAAGTCAAATCCAGATCCTACAGACCCATCGTTAAAGAATTCAGAGTGCTTGCAGTTTGGACATACATAATGAGGCGGGAGAGGATTTACCTCCGTTATTTCCGTCATCGTAGCAACAAATGACGACCCGACGGAACCACGGGACCCGACCAGATATCCGTCATTCAGCGATTTTTTAACAAGCTTATGCGATATCAAATAAATGACTGCAAAGCCGTGCCCGATGATGCTTTTCAATTCCTTCTCCAAACGGGCTTCAACGATTTCAGGAAGGTCATCTCCGTATATTTTTTTGGCCATGCCATAGCTCATGCTTCTCATTTCTTCGTCCGCGCCTTCGATTTTCGGGGTGTATAGATCATCTTTAATGACTTTGATCCCTTCAATCATGTCGGCAATTTTGTTCGTATTAGCGACGACAAGTTCCTTCGCTTTTTCTTCCCCAAGGAATGAAAAGCACTTCAGCATTTCGTCGGTGGTCCGGAAATGAACATCCGGGAGCTCATGCCTGTTTAACGGGTTAGCGCCTCCTTGCGAATTGACCAATATCTTTCGGTAAATTTTATCGTTGGGATTCAAATAGTGGACGTTTCCGGTTGCCACGACCGGGATATCCAGCTCTTCCCCAAGCTTCACAATATTGCCGATGATCTCTTCAAGTGCCTTTTCGTCCTGGACAAGCTCCATCTCAATCAAAGGTTTGTAGACATCTTTTGGATGCACTTCGAGATAATCATAAAATGAGGCAAGTTCCTTCACTTCCTCCGGAGCTTTTTGCATCATACCGGTAAAAACTTCCCCTTTATCGCAGCCAGACCCAATCAAAATTCCATCACGGTGCTTTTGAAGCTGAGAACGCGGAATCCTTGGAACTCGATAAAAGTAATTCAGATGGGCGATCGACACAAGCTTGAATATATTCTTCAATCCCTCTTCATTCTGGGCAAGAAGTGTGCAATGGGAAGGCCTTGCTCTCTTATAAGCATCGCCTTTCCCCATATAATCATTGAATTGATCATGGTATTCAATCCCTTTTTCGTGGGCATCTTTCAGCATCTTCAAAAGTAGGTAGCCAGTTGCTTCAGCATCATAAATAGCCCTATGATGCTGGGTCAAATCGATATCAAATTTCTTCGCCAATGTGTTCAATCGATGGTTTTTAAATTCAGGGTATAGCAGCCTGGCAACCTCGAGTGTATCGATGACCGGATTGACCGCTTTCCCAAGCCCGACGTTTTTGTATCCGACATTCAAGAAGCCCATATCAAACGAAGCGTTGTGGGCAACGAGAATTGAATCCCCGATCCAATCGTAGAATTTCTTTATGACTTCATCCACTTCCGGGGCATTTTCCACCATGTCATCTGTGATCCCTGTTAGATTGATGGTGGTTGCGGATAATCGATGATGGGGATTTGCAAAGGATTCAAATCGGTCAATGATCTCCCCATCTCGGATTTTGACAGCGGCTAACTCGATAATGGTATTGTAGACAGCGGAAAGCCCTGTCGTCTCAACATCGAATACGACATAAGTATCATCTGCAAGTAATCGATGAGCATCATTGTAAACGATTGGAACCCCGTCATCCACCAAATTCACTTCCACTCCATACAAGAGCTTGATGTCATGCTTTTTCCCTGCACTATAGGCTTCAGGGAAGGACTGTGCAACTGCATGATCGGTAATTGCTATGGCCGGGTGCCCCCATTTCTTTGCCTGGCCCACCAGTTCGCCGACAGATGAAACTGCATCCATTTGACTCATTGGTGTGTGAAGATGCAGCTCAACCCGTTTTTCACCTTCTGGAGCAAGGTCATGTCTCAGAACTGGCTTTATTTCATTAATGTCATTGGCAATCATCACAAGATCCCTGACAAAGGTATCATTTTGAACGCTTCCTCTGACCCTCACCCATAAACCTTTTTTGACACGATTGAACATTGCGGCATCTTCTTTATCGCGTGAGAACATTTTGATGATCATTGAGCTTGTATAATCGGTTATCTTAAAGGTCAACAATGTGCGTCCGCTTCGAAGCTCTTTCGTCTCTGCATCAAAGATATACCCTTCAATGGCGATTCTTCTTTCTTCATCATAAATGTCTTCCAACTTCCGGAAATCAGCGTCATTTTTGATGGTCAAGCCGATTTGCAATGGTCCAGAGTCCTCCACAGCATCTGATCCCTCTGATTCTTTCTTCTGCATTTCTATGACTGCTTGTTTAGCACGTTCTTCATCTTCTTTTAGTTTCGCTGCCAAGAATTGAGTATATTCCTCAGATGGCCCTTCTTCTTTTATTTCCGTATCCAGAATCAGCGGAGGAAACCCAATGCTTTGGTATATTTTCGTGATCCAATCACCGTATTTCTTTTTTAATGTCCTTGCTTCTGTATCGTTGGTGGCTTGGATCAATATCTTATTTCCCTTGATTGTAGGATGCTGCTTGTTCAACAGCGCAAGGAGCGGAGGGGAAATCCCATCTATCTCTTTGATGCAATGATTCCAATAGTCAATAATCAATTGATCTGAAATCGTAGAATCGATTGTTGTTATCGAAAAAGACACCTTAGCAATATGCTGGAAGGTTCGCTCAAGTCTTTGGGAAAACAGTGAAAATAAATCACATGGGATGATCTTGGAAAATTGAAATTGAAACTGCCACTTTTTTTCTTTGCGGTCAAGGACAAGCTTTACGATTTCAGCTCCGTCAAAGTAGGGCATATATTGATCTTCTGTAAGTTGTATTTGATCCAATAAAACACGAAATCGTTCTCGTTTATCGGAGGGATTGCCACTCATTTTTACACTCTCCCATCGATACTTCATTTTTCTCTAGTTAACATGTTAAGGAAAACATTGTACAAATTCAATGTTGATTTTTTCAAGAGACACAAATCTATTTGGTGATTTCATCTGCAAGCTGCTTGCTTTCCGAGGTGCGGGAGGGGGAACCGTTCGGAGACTCGCACCTACTGCTCAAATGAATAACTTTATGATGGATTTTTGAAAATACCACCGAAAGAAAAAGGTACCACTTGGGTACCCTATGATTCTTTATAAAAGTGATGATATTTTCTCAAGCAATTCATCTTTATGGACTTCAAACATGTTGCCTGTCTTTCTTTCCTTTACCTCGACAATGCCTTCGCTTGCCTTTTTTCCTACAGTTATTCTTATCGGGAGTCCGATGAGGTCGGAATCAGCAAATTTCACTCCCGGCCGTTCTTGGCGATCGTCCATCAACACTTCGAATCTATGTTGACCTAGAACTGAATACAATTCATTCGCCAACGCAGCCTGTTGCTCATCCTTCATATTCACCGGGATGAGATGTAAATCGAACGGTGTAATATTGGCCGGCCATACAAAGCCCTTTTCATCATTAAACTGTTCGGCCACTGCTGCAAGTGTCCGGGAAACCCCGATTCCATAGCAGCCCATTATCATAGGCTGTGCACGTCCATTTTCATCAAGATAAGTGGCATTCATCGCTTCACTATATCTTGTACCCAGTTTGAATACATGGCCAACTTCTATTCCTTTGGCAAATTGAATGATTCCTTTCCCATCTGGAGAAGGATCTCCTTCCTGAATAAACCTTAAGTCCGTATATGCTGCTACTTCCAAATCCCTTGAAGGATTGACATTCGTATAGTGATGATCCTCATCGTTAGCCCCGCATACACCGTTGATGACATATTCCACTGCATGGTCGGCAACGATTTTCAGATCCTTGTCCACATCGATCGGACCCAAGGAACCAACGGAACAGTTCATCAATGCTTTTGTTTCTTCCGGTGAAGCGAGCTCTACGGAAGCAGCTTCTAAATAGTTTTTCAATTTTATATCATTGATTTCATGGTCTCCACGGGAGAGTACCAGTACGAATTGGTCATCTGCTTTAAAGATAAGTGTTTTGATGCATTTCGATGCGGGAACATTTAAGAATGCAGCTACTTGTTCGATGGATTTCTGATCCTTTGTCTCGACTTTCACAAGCTCTTCTTGCTGTTCGTTTGCCTTTTCATATGCTGCCAATACAGGTGCCATTTCTATATTTGCTGCATAATCCGATTCGTTTGAATAAGCGATCGTATCTTCACCAATTTCTGACAACACCATGAATTCATGGGTATCCTTTCCGCCCATCGCTCCAGAATCGGCGATGACCGCACGGAAATTCAAACCGCATCTTTCAAAAATATTGGAGTAGGCTTGGAACATTTTTTTATAGATTTCGTCCAGGCTTTCAGGAGAAGAATGAAAAGAATAGGCATCCTTCATGATGAACTCCCTGCCTCGGAGGAGACCAAAACGCGGCCTTTTTTCGTCTCGGAACTTTGTTTGAATTTGATAAAGCGTCAATGGCAGTTTTTTATATGACTTTATTTCATCACGCACCAAGCTCGTGATGACTTCTTCATGCGTAGCACCAAGCGCGAATTCCCGACTGTGGCGATCCTTCAAACGCATCAATTCGGGTCCGTACGAATACCAGCGCCCCGACTCCTGCCATAGTTCCGCTTGCTGCAAAGCAGGCATTAAGATTTCCATTGCGCCGGCAGCCATCATTTCTTCCCTTACGATTTGTTCGATATTTTGCAGCACCTTCTTCCCCAAAGGAAGGAAACTATATACTCCGCTCGCATTTTGTCTTATAAATCCAGCCCGGAGCAACAGCTGATGGCTTTTTACATCAGCATCTGCCGGTACTTCCCTCAAAGTGGGGATCAGTGTCATACTTTGCTTCATTACTTGCACCTCAATTAAACATTATTGTAAAAAGAATCTCTGAATATCGTTCCAGGTAACGATCAGCATGAGTACCATCAACAAGGCAAATCCGATAAAGTGAACGAGTCCTTCTTTGTGGCGGTCAATTGGTTTGCCCCGCAGAGCTTCCGCAACAAAGAACATTAATCGTCCGCCATCCAATGCAGGAATCGGCAATAAATTCATGATACCTAAGTTGATGCTCAGGATCGCGCCCCATTTCATTAAATAGAATACACCTGATTTTGCGACAGTCTCTGTTGAAACATATATGCCGACTGGGCCGGAAAGAGCATTGATGGAAAATTGTCCTGTAAGCAGCTTTCCTAACATGTGGAAGATTTCCACAGTCCAGCTGTATGTTTCCTTAAATCCATAGCCGATTGACTTTATCGGTGATTTCTCAACTGGGCTCATCACACCAATCAACCCAATCTTCCCGCCATCTGCTTCAGTCAATTTAGGCGTGACAGGTATATCGATAGTTTTGTTATCCCGTTCAACCGTGAATGTCAATTCATCACCTGGGTGTTTCCTGACAACGTCAACAACGTCTGACCAGCTTGAAATTTCTGCTCCTTCAATGCTTAAGACGGTATCCCCCTTATGAAGTCCAGCTTCATGAGCGGCCCCATCAGGAGAAATCTTGCCCAATACCGGATCATTGACTGGTATTCCTTGAAAAAGGGCTATGATCACAAATACGACAAAGGCCAAGATGAAATTCATCATCGGTCCTGCAAAAATCGCCATCGCTCTTTGGCCAAGTGTCTTTGAGGCAAATTGACGATCCCAAGGAGCAATTTGCGTCTCGACTTGATCTTCAATCATGACTGCTTCTTTTGATAGGCGGAAGGTTTTCAAAACTTCCTCCTCGTCATCATCTTCATAGCCGCGGATGATCAATTCCTTTTCAAGATCTGCATGCTCCACTTCCACTACTAATAAGTTATTGTATTTTTCCCGGTTATTTAAAACGATTTTCTCCACTAGCCCATCATGGTTCTGCACCAGCCCAACCCTGTGCCCGGGTTTCAGCTCAACCATTTCTGGGTCTTCTCCTGCCATGCGGACAAACCCGCCTATTGGCAGCAGTCTTATCGTATAAGTGGTTTCGCCTCTTTTGGCTGAAAACACTTTCGGTCCAAATCCAATTGCAAACTCCCTGCATAATATCCCCGCTCTTTTGGCGAAAACAAAATGGCCGAGTTCATGGAAAAAAACTAAAGCCCCGAAAATGACGATAAAGGCTATTACTGTTTCCAATTGTAAAACCACCTTTTTTATAAAAGATAAGAAAAAATTGTTTTTATACTAGCTGCCTCTGCTTTACTTATAAAAGCGAATCGATATAGCTTCTTGTTTCCTTGTCCACATCTTGGATGGTGCTTAGATCAGGGTGTTTAATCCTATTATGGCGGCTAAGTGCTTTTTCAATCAACTCTTCGATCTGTAAAAACTTGATTTTCCCTTTTAGGAAACCGCTGACGGCCGCTTCGTTTGCTGCATTTAAAACTGTCGGCATAGTACCACCGGCCACGCCTGCCTGATAGGCAAGCTTCAAGCAATAGAATCGATCCATGTCCATTTCTTGAAAATGAAGCTTTCCGATTTGGGCTAGATTCAGCTTGCTTGCCTTTGGAAATGGAAATCGGTCCGGGTAGGTGAGTGCATATTGGATGGGCACCCTCATATCCGGTGTACCAAGCTGGGCGATCACGCTGCTATCGTGAAACTCAACCATAGAATGGATGATGCTTTCACGATGGAGCAGAACTTCAATTTGTTCAAAAGGAATATCGAAGAGCCAATGTGCTTCAATGACTTCCAAACCTTTATTCATCATCGTAGCAGAATCGATCGTGATTTTTGCCCCCATTGACCAGTTTGGATGGTTCAAGGCTTCTTCAACCGTAACTTCCTTCAATTCATTCCTGGTCCGATCTCGGAAGCTTCCTCCAGATGCAGTAAGAATCAACTTTTCGATATTTTTTGGATTTTCCCCCTGCAATGCCTGAAATATGGCGGAATGCTCACTATCAACCGGCAGAAGCTCAACATCATTTTCCCTCGCAGCCTCCATGACTAGATGCCCTGCAGTTACAAGCGTCTCCTTATTTGCAATTGCAATCGTCTTTTTTGCCTTGATTGCTTGCAATGTCGGAAATAGCCCTACACTTCCCAGGACAGCGTTGACAAGGATATCCGCTTTTTCATATACAGCCACCTCTACCAGGCTTTCTTCTCCATATGAAAAGGATATGGAAGAATCAAATTCAGCTTCGAGGCGTTTGCAATCATCTTTATTTTGTACGGAAACCAGCTTTGGTTTGAACTCTTTGATGATTTTCCTTGTTTCATCCATGTTCCTGCCGGAAGAAAATGCTATCAATCTATATGCTTCCGAATGGTTTCTTATTACATCCAATGTTTGCATTCCTATCGAGCCCGTGGCCCCCAACAAACTTATGTATTTCATTTCTCACACTCCCATTAATTACAGCGCCATTTATTTCAGTTGATTAAAATAAATGTCATGATCGGTAGTACAAAAAGCAAACTGTCAAATCGATCCAAAACCCCACCGTGGCCAGGGAGTATGTTACCAGAATCCTTTACCCCGTAATACCTTTTTAAAGCCGATTCTACTAGGTCCCCTATCTGCCCAAAAACCGAAAGAACAGCTGTAGCAATCAACAGCTTCGGCATTGAAGCAGGGATGTCCGAAAAGATTCCAAATAAAACAGCTACAATGAGGGCGCAGATCACCCCGCCGAAAAAGCCTTCGACCGTTTTGTTCGGACTGATTTCCGGCCACAATTTTTTCTTACCCATGGAACGGCCAATAAAATACGCCCCTGAGTCCGTTGCCCATATGACGAATAACGCATAAAACACCCAAGTCAATTTGATGTCCCTTACCTCGTTGAAATAGAAAAAGCCTATGCCCACATATAGTGTGGATAGGATCGCAAAACCTGCATCATCAAATGTAAAGCGGTTTTTGGATGCCACAGTGTATGTCAGGCAAAGTAAGATTCCCATCGTGACAAATTCAATTTTGGTAAAATGAAATTGACCAATTACCTCATTATATTTACTTGGGATCAAAAAAATCCATAAAACTGCCAGCGAAAGCAGCCCCGGGGTGGAAATGAGGCGGATTTTTTTCATCCTGAACACTTCATATAGAGCGACTGTCGCCATCAAATACGTTAGTAATAAAAATGGGATGCCTCCATAAAATATGATTGGGAGTACAATAGCGATCCCCAATGCACCCGTTATGATTCTTTGTTTCATTCCTTATGACTCCTCACTGTGAATACCACCATATCTTCTAGATCGATTTTGATAAACCTCGATTGCCTGCAGCAAATGTTCATCAGAAAAATCTGGCCATAATACATCAGTAAACCAGAATTCAGTATATGCAAGCTGCCATAGCATGAAGTTGCTGAGCCTGATTTCTCCACTCGTTCTAATCAAAAGATCAGGATCTTCCAAATTTGATGTCATTAGATAGTCAGAAAAATTTTCTTCCGTAATCTCATTAGCATTTATTATACCACTTTTTACATCAGTTAAGACATTACGCACCGCTTCAATGATTTCTGCCCGGCTTCCATAATTCAAGGCAAAATTCAAAACAAGGCCATCATTATCCTTCGTTTGTTCCATCGCTTTTTCAATAGCTGCTAGCGTATGCTTGGGCAAATGCTCCTTATACCCGACCATAGTGACCCTAACATTTTCTTCTATTAGTTCAGGCAGGAAAGTTCCTAGAAACTCTTCAGGAAGCTTCATTAAATAATCCACTTCAAGTTTTGGCCTCTTCCAATTTTCTGTTGAAAAAGCATATAACGTCAATGCTTCGACTCCTAAATGATTCGCCAATTTGGTGATCCGCCTTACGACTTTCATCCCTTCATGATGGCCGGCGATACGTGGAAGAGCACGTTTTTTTGCCCAACGTCCATTTCCGTCCATGATGATGGCGATATGTTTAGGGATTTGAAGTTTTTTTATATCCATAATGCGGTCAGCTATTTCATCGTTATTTTTTGAGCTTTTCCAAAAATTGATTTTATTTAACATAAACAAGTCCTCCACTTGATTGAACTTATCGAAATTAGAATTCAGTTCGCAACTTCTATCATACCAAAAAAAATTCAAGATATCTTCATTATCCTTAAATATGTATAAAATATGAAGGCGAATCAAAATAAAAATGCCCGGCTTCCGCCATTATATCGTCATTCATCCCTAAACGTATAACGATATATGATTATAGCGGGTGCCAGGCATTGAAATATTGCGTCTTTTAGAAAGATAAATTATACATCCAAAATCTCTTTTTCTTTATCTTTTGCAACTTGATCCACTTTGCTGATGTTCGTATCCGTCAATTTTTGGACATCATCAGAATAGCCGCGCAAATCATCCTCCGTCAGCTCTCCGTTTTTCTCGAGCTTCTTCAAGTCGTCGTTGATATCGCGGCGGATATTACGGATTGCCACCTTTGCATCTTCAGCTTCTTTTTTGACAGTCTTCACTAGTTCCTTACGGCGTTCTTCCGTAAGTGCCGGGATGGCAATGCGGATGATAGACCCGTCATTAGAAGGTGTGATCCCTAAATCAGATTTCAGGATGGCTTTTTCGATCTCACCAAGAATAGATTTGTCGTAAGGCTGGATGACCAGCAATCGGGCTTCCGGCACAGATACTGATGCTAATTGATTGATTGGAGTCGGTGCACCATAGTAATCAACGGATATCTTGTCCAATAAAGATGCATTGGCTCTGCCTGCACGGATGCTTGCAAGCTCGCGAGAAAAAGCTTGTACTGCTTTTTCCATCTTTGTTTTTGCATTGTTTAATACTTCTTGTGACATTATGCTTTCCCCCTTACAATTGTTCCGATGGTTTCACCTAAAACCACTCGTTTGATGTTGCCTTTTTCCATTATGGAAAAAACAATCAATGGAATGTCGTTATCCATGCATAAAGAGGATGCTGTGGAATCCATTACAGCCAATCCTTCTTTGATTACGTCCAAATAGGATAATTCGTCATATTTGACTGCATCTTTATCCACCTTCGGATCTGCTGTATATACGCCATCCACATTATTCTTGGCCATTAAAATAACTTCTGCGTCGATTTCGGCAGCACGCAATGCAGCAGTGGTATCAGTCGAGAAATAAGGGTTCCCTGTTCCTGCAGCAAAGATGACAACGCGTTTCTTTTCAAGATGCCTGATTGCACGTCTGCGGATATATGGCTCTGCAACCTGCCTCATGTCGATGGATGTTTGAACACGTGTTTCAATTCCGAGCTGTTCTAGGCTATCCTGAAGAGCAAGGGAGTTCATGACAGTCGCAAGCATGCCCATATAGTCTGCAGAAGCGCGATCCATGCCCATCTCGCTGCCAATTTTCCCTCTCCAGATGTTTCCGCCGCCGACTACGACAGCCACTTCAATGTCCAATTCTGCAATTTCCTTGACTTGTTCAGCAATTGACTTGATAACAGAAGGATTGATCCCGAAGCTATTATCACCGGCAAGTGCTTCCCCACTTAATTTTAACACGACTCGTTTATATTTAGGAACGCTCATATGAACCTCCGATATGTAATGTTTTGTTGCAATGGACCTTCATCCATCCGGGGATCCCGGATTCGCTTTTCTTATATAAAAGGGAACACTATGTGCTCCCTATTTATTTGGTTCTATTATTATTTTTTGTTAACTTGGCTCATTACTTCTTCTGCGAAGTTGTCTTGGCGTTTTTCAATTCCTTCTCCTACTTCGTAGCGAACAAGAGCAGTGATCTTACCGCCTTTGGATTGAACGAATTTGCCTACTTTTTGATCTGGATCTTTAACGAAAGATTGGTCCACGATGCAGATATCTTCGAAGAATTTGCCTAGGCGGCCTTCAACCATTTTTGCAACGATGTTTTCAGGTTTACCTTCGTTAAGAGCTTGTTGAGTAAGCACTTCACGCTCACGCTGAACTTCTTCTTCAGAAACTTGGTCGCGGGAGATATATTTAGGGTTCAATGCAGCAGCGTGCATAGCAACGTCTTTCGCCACTTCCGCGTCAGTTGTTCCTTCGATTACAGTCAGCACTCCAATGCGGCCGCCCATATGCAGGTATTCACCGAATGCAGCGTTGTCGCCTTTTGTTTTGATTTCGAAACGGCGTAGAGTAAGCTTCTCACCAATCTTAGCGATCGCTTCGTTGATGTGGCCTTCAACAGTGTTGCCGTTTTCCATTTTTTGAGAAACAGCTTCTTCAACGTTTGCAGGTTTGTTTTTCAACAAATGTGTAGCAAGTTCTTTTACAAGGTTTTGGAAACCTTCGTTTTTCGCAACGAAGTCTGTCTCAGAGTTTACCTCAAGAATAACAGCATCATTGCCTTCGCTTAGGATGAAAGTAGTACCTTCTGCAGCGATGCGATCAGCTTTCTTAGCAGCTTTCGCAATACCTTTTTCACGAAGGAAGTCGATTGCTTGATCCATATCGCCATTTGTTTCAGTCAGTGCTTTTTTGCAGTCCATCATGCCAGCACCTGTTTTTTCACGTAATTCTTTTACCATTTGTGCAGTAATTGCCATAATGAAAGTCCTCCTTAAGGTTTATGTAAATCATAATTGGCTATTTGCCAAGGCTCAATCTTTAAAAAAAGGTGATAAGGGTGCATCCCACTTATCACCTTAATTCATTACTCAGCAGCTACAGCCGCTTCTTCTTCACCTTGCTTAGCTTCAAGGATAGCATCCGCCATTTTACCAGTTAGGAGTTTAACTGCACGGATTGCGTCATCGTTTGCAGGGATTACATAATCAATTTCATCTGGATCACAGTTCGTATCAACGATACCAACGATCGGGATGTTCAATTTGCGTGCTTCTGCAACAGCGATGCGCTCTTTACGAGGATCGATGATGAATAAAGCATCAGGAAGACCGTTCATGTCTTTGATTCCACCAAGGAATTTCACAAGACGCTCTTGTTCTTTTTTAAGCTGAACAACTTCTTTTTTAGGAAGTACTTCAAAAGTACCGTCTTCAGCCATTTTTTCAATATTTTTCAAACGTTGGATACGCTTTTGGATTGTTTCGAAGTTAGTCAATGTACCACCCAACCAACGTTGGTTGACAAAGTACATTCCACTGCGTTCTGCTTCTTCTTTAACAGATTCTTGAGCTTGCTTTTTTGTACCAACGAAAAGGATTTTTCCTCCGTTAGCTGCAAGTTCTTTTACAAAGTTGTATGCTTCCTCAACTTTGCGAACTGTTTTTTGAAGATCGATGATGTAGATGCCGTTACGCTCAGTGAAGATATATTTCTTCATCTTAGGGTTCCAGCGGCGAGTTTGGTGACCGAAATGAACACCAGCCTCAAGTAATTGCTTCATTGAAATTACTGACATGTGTGTTTCCTCCTAAATTGGTTTTATTTTTCCTCCGCCCCAATCATCTATCAACAGAAACTATCCTTAAGATAGCACCAACTGTTGCATCATGGAGCGTGTGTAATCACACCATGAATTAATATAGCATAAGCGTGCCTGGCAATCAAGTCCTTCTTCACTGGAATTGACGAAATTTTAATAACAGCTCAATTTCTGTTTTTCCAGTATTTAATTCTTTTGCAATTTCGTCAATGGATAGCCCTTGTTTTTGAAGATCCATCGCTTTTTGAAGGAACGTGTTTTCTGCCTCGTCTCGATCGACCTTTTGTTCGGCCTCGGATATGATCAAATCATCTCTTCCAGGGGAAAGGGATTTCTTGTAGGCACTAACCGCATGTCTTCTTTTGTGTGATGGAGCGATCTCCGTCATATCATCTGACTCGACGGCTGCTTTCATTGGTTTGTTTTCTTTGACCTCTTGGATCTGTGAGAGGAATTTTTCATTTTCCTCCTTCATTTCGATTAAATAAGCCGTTATCACGTCTTCCATCTCATTCATCATTTTTCGTTGATTATTTTCTGTTTCCACTAATCTGTTTTGCCTTACATAAAGAAGAACGACCGAAAACATGATCACGATATTAAAAATGAAAGAAACGATTAATAAAAAAGTAACCATTTGATCTCCTTATTGGCTGTAATCAAAATTATTCCCTTTATAAGGGTGTTGATAGCCCTTGTTGTCTTTCCGTCTATCTTTGCCGGAAGAATGAGGATGCTTGGGCTTTTCCTGCTTATTATCATTGGAATTCTTTTCAGCGTTTTCGCTCTTGGAAATCTGACTCCTCTTTTCCACTGAAGTTTTCTCAAGCTGTGCGGAAGCTTCTTCGTTGATGACCTGTCCCCTTTGTTGAATCAGTTCGGCTGTTTTGCTAGCATCTAAAGTCCTCGGAAGAGCCACTTGCATTTCGATTAATTTTAAACTCATGAAAGCACCTCATTTTTAAATGCTGTTTTTGTGAGTTTCATGCTCATATTGAAGAGAAATGGTTGATTTCCGTTACAGGATTGAAAAATAAAGCATTTTTCAGCTTAACAGCCTTTCCTGGCACTCATTGAAATTGGATGAGTGTTTTCCTTAACTTAAATAATGCTTTTGAATGGATTTGCGAAATCCTGGAAGTGGATAAACTTAAGATTTCCCCGATTTCGGTAAGTGTTAGTTCTTCATGGTAGAAAAGGCTGAGAACCAACTGTTCTTTCTCATTTAAAGTTAAGATGACTTCAGATAATTCCTCGATCCATTCACCTTTAACCAATTGTTCTTCAGGAGTCGGCGCATTTTCGTCTTTTACCGAGAACGATTGGCCTTCTTTATCGTCATGATCGTATATATGCTCATCGATCGAGAGAACATTGGAGAAAAAATGTTCGTTCATCGTTTGCGATATTTCTTCCGACGACAGGTGCAAGTGGCTGGAAATCTCTTCAACAGTGGCGGTTTTCATGTTTTTCTGCTCAAGGAATTCAATTGCCTGCTCAATTTTTTTCGCCCGTTCCCTCGTGCTCCTAGGCAGCCAGTCTTCTTTCCTCAGCCCATCAATGATCGCCCCCCTTATTCTGAAGGAGGCATATGTATCAAATTTCAAATCCCTTGAAGGATCGAATTTATTCAATGCATCTAATAATCCCATCATCCCAAGGCTTTTAATATCTTCTTTCGAGACATTACGGGGAAGCCCAATCGCAATTCTCTGGACGTGAAATGAAACAAGGGGCAAATATTTTCTCACTAATAGGTCGCCCGCTTCCGTATCACGGTCATTCATCCAAGCATCCCATAATTTGTATTCTTCCTTTGTCGATACATGCGACATGGTTCTCCTCCTCGCCGCGTTGTTAGTATTATTATAGCAAAATAGCCAGGAAAAAAATATCTGACCATACACCTAAATCTATATATGGATTTTTTTAGAAACCGCCTGTTCCCATCATTATTCTTCCTTTGCGAATGTGCCATTTTCAAGATGGGGGTTGGCAGAAAAACTACTCTTTTAATAATGATTGAATGATCCTCGCTGTTTCTTCACTGTCGATTTCTCCACTATTTTCATGTCCAGTTTGCAGATATTGAAGATCTTCGTAATGATTTCCCACATCTTGAGGCAGCCCATCTTTGCTTTCCTTTAAAATAAAGGCTATCGCCCATCGAATGATAAAAGCAGTGATAAAGAAGATGAACCCGGATATTATTGAGCCGATCATCACGGCTCGCGGCAAGTGGCTTGGGAATGAAAGAATAAAATAAAAGGTGAACCCGATAATGGCGAACCATAAATTCCAAACGAAAGACCCAGACATTATAGAACGGCCTCCCCTTTGCTTACCGTTCTAATATGAAGCAGACTCGTTTCGGTATCAAACTCAATCGTTCTCCCATTATTCCCTCCGACATCTTCTCCTGCAAGCTTTATGTTGAATCGTTGCAGCTCCTTTTTCACTGCTTCTACATTCCTTGGACCTATTCTCATCACATCACTTTGTGAAGCGAACTGAAACATTTGTGCACCGCCTGCAATTTTTGCCTTAAGCAGCGACGGGATCGCCCCGGAACGAATCAGGCAATCTCTTAAATCCGCTATTGCTGTATCTGCAAATTTTGCTTTGTTTAATTTCGCACCATCTTTGTTCAAAGCTGAATCAGGCAGCATCACATGTGAGAGTCCCGCGATTCCGGATGTTTCATCATACAATACGACCCCAACGCAAGAACCGAGTCCTGTCGTCCGAATGGACTGCGGAGCTTTCACCACATTCATGTCAGCTATGCCTACCTTTACCACTTCCATTAAACTAACCATTGATTGGGACCCCTAAGGAATTGAATATCGTTTCAAACGATGGGGGATCGGGAAGAAGGAAAAAATGCCCTTTTACACTATTTTCCTTCACAGACCCCTCTTCATTCAAGGCAGTATCGATGACGATGGCATAGTCGCTCGTCTGGGATAACTCAATTAACCCATAGCCGACAATGGCCCCGACCATATCGATGCTTAAAGCCGGCACAGAAGGATACAAGTTTAAATTCGTAAAATTTGCTAATGATGATAAATAGGAACCTGATAAAATATTGCCTAATTCCTGCATGGCAGAAACGGCCATTTCAGCATATGGCGATTCTTCGAGCGAAAGGGTGGGATCTCCCGTCATTTGATGCAGGAAGCGAGTTGCTTGATCCAAGGATAATAGAAAAAACATGCTCCCCGGTGCATCACCCTCGATTCTCAAAAACACACTCACCACTACATTTTCCGCTCCACCTGCCATCTCCATCATTTCATCAAAAGAAACGATATGGACATTGGGGACCTTCATATCCACTTTTCGGTTCAATAATGTCGACAATGACGTAGCTGCATGCCCAGCCCCAATGTTGCCAATTTCCTTTAAAACATCCAAGTGCAGGTTTGTGATCCTTTGTTCTATTCCCATTTGCAACAATCCTTAATCTATTGGATTTAATACCTTTTCCAAATGCACTAATATCAATAGCCTTTTTTCTAATTTTGCGACACTGCTGATGTACTCCGCTTCAATTGCACCCACGACATCGGGCTGGGGTTCGATTGAATCGGCGGAAAGGTCAAGGACATCATTTGCTGCATCGACGATGAAGCCTACTTCCATTTCATTGAAAGCTACGATGATGATTCTCGTGCTTTCCGTATACGCTGCTTCCGGTAATAGGAATCGCTTCCTCATATCGACGATCGGTGTCACCACACCTCGAAGGTTAATGACCCCTTCCACGAAATCTACTGTTCCCGGCACACGGGTTATATGCTGCAATTTTTCAATTGATCGAACTTGATTGACAGGAATCGCATATTCTTTATCTGCCAATTGAAAGACTATGAATTTAGTTTGATTTAACACGTCTTTTACCATTTCACTCATGTACTCTCCCCCTATCCCTATTTAATTAATGCGTTGCAATCCAATATCAATGCTACCTGCCCATCACCCAGGATCGTGGCTCCGGAAATGGCGAAAACATTGGTTAAATAGTTCCCCAGCGACTTGAGGACAACCTCTTGCTGTCCGATGAATGAATCGACGATGAGCGCAGCCATTTTATCGCCTTTTCTTACGATGACCAATGATAAAAATTCGTTTTCTTCTTCTCCTCCAGGTACGTCAAAAACTTCTTTCAATTCGACAAGCGGCACCACTCTTCCACGGAAGTCAATGACCTTTTGATTATGGGCATGGAGAATATCCGATTTTTTGATGATTGCTGTTTCAATGATGGATGAAAGTGGAATCGCATATTTTTCTTTTTGGATTTCTGTAAGCATGACCGAAATAATCGAAAGCGTCAAAGGAAGCTGAATGGAGAAAATTGAGCCGCTGCCTTCCTTTGAATCAATCGTAATCGTCCCGCCCAATGACTCGATCGTCGATTTAACTACATCGAGGCCTACGCCGCGCCCGGAAATATCTGAGATCGCTTCAGCTGTCGAAAATCCTGATGCAAAGATAAGCTCAAAAACCTGGCGATCTGTTAATGTCTGTGCAGTTTGTTCTGTTATAATGCCTTTTGATATCGCTTTCTGCAATACCCGCTCCTTGTTGATCCCTGCTCCGTCATCTTCAATTTCTATAAATACATGATTGCCGCTGTGGTATGCCTTTAACTGGATCGTCCCTTCCTCAGGCTTTCCATTGGCCTTTCTGATTTCTGGTTTTTCGATGCCGTGGTCCATTGCGTTTCTCAGCAAGTGGACAAGAGGATCTCCTATCTCATCGATGACCGTACGATCGAGCTCCGTTTCAGCCCCTATGACTTCCAAGTTGATCATTTTATTTAAATCCCTTGCCAATTGGCGGACCATGCGAGGAAATCTATTAAACACCGTTTCTACCGGAACCATCCGCATATTTAAAATGATGCTTTGTAAATCCCCGGATATCCGCGACATCCTTTCAACCGTCTCATGCAGTTCCGGATGGTCCAGTTCCCTGGAAATTTGCTCAAGTCTTCCACGATCAATGACCAGCTCTTCGAATAAGTTCATCAAACTATCCAGCCGCTCAATACTGACCCTGATCGTCTTGTTATTGGAAGCAATCGTCTTTGGCCCGGATGATTTAGCAGCTTCTTCAGTTGACTTTTTAGCAGCCTCAGGGAGTTGAATATCCTTTGTCTCTTCCGGCGGTGCATCATTGATAACTTCATGGACAGTCTCTTCCAAGTTTACGAAAGCGATCTCAACCAATTCGACTTCCGATACTTTCATGATTTTACTATGTATATCTTCGGAGCTTTCTTTCGTTATCAATGTAACGGTGAATTCATCGTCAAATTGTTCTTCTTCCAGCTTCTCAACCGATGGATTGGATCGGATGACTTCCCCGCTCTTTTCCAGCACTTCAAAAACCATATATACTCTAGCAGCTTTCAGTAAACAATCACTTCTAAGCGATATTGAAATCTCAAAGCATTCAAATCCTTGATCTTTAGATTGCTGAATGACTGTTTGTTCAAATTGATCGTATTCATTTTTGGAGGGCTTTCTTTCTGGAGCAGCCACGGCTGCAGCAACTTCTGTCTTGGCGTCGGAGTTGTCCAGACTGGAGTGAGGAAATTCGCCTTCTTCAATCTGTTTCAACTTATCTGCGACTTCTGTAATGTTGCGTTTGCCATCGCCGCCTGAGGCAATCGATTCGACCATCGCTTCTAAATCATCAATTGATAGAAAGACGACATCTAATACATCTGGAGTGACCTTTACTTTTTCATTGCGTATTGCGTCGAGCACGTTTTCCATCATATGGGTCAAGTGGGCCAAGTCTTCATATCCCATGGTGGCAGACATCCCTTTAAGCGTATGGGCTGACCGGAAAATTTCATTGACTATGGTCAAATCTTCCGGATTCTTCTCCAAAGACAAAATATGTTCGTTGCATGCTTGCAAGTGCTCTCTGCTTTCTTCAATAAAAACTTCTAGATATTGATTCATTTCCATCTTCTCGACACCTCTCTATTCATATATTTTAAAATAGCATTGGCGATTTGCCCCAAGTCTTCAACATCATCAACGAGATTGGTCTGAAGCGCCGCTTTGGGCATTCCGTATACAATGCATGTATTTTCAGATTCTGCTATGATTCTGCAATTCCCTTTGTCCTTCAAGCTTTTGAGACCGGTTGCTCCATCCGAGCCCATCCCTGTCATGATGACTGCAACCTTATCGTATTGTTGCAGCTCACTGATGGATTCAAACATGACATCCACCGAAGGCCGATGACCATTCCTCGGAGGGGATTGATTAAGTTGGATGGCTGCACTTTTTCCAACCGTTTTAACGCAAAGATGGTAGCCGCCCGGGGCGATGTATGCACAACCTTTTCTCAATATCTCCCCATCTTCCGCTTCTTTCACCGTGATTTCGCACAGCTGATTCAGTCTGTCCGCCAATGATTTGGTAAAACCAGGCGGCATATGCTGTACACATAATATCGGTGCATCGATCGATTCCTTAAGGCTTGTAAGAACTTGCTGTAAAGCTCTTGGCCCTCCTGTAGAGGTTCCGATGCAAATCAGTTTTTCACTATCGGGACTCCATTTGGTTGCCTCGACCCTTGGTGATTGAACTTCTTTCACTTCATTTTCTATAAATTGGGACAATTCCGGCTGAAAAAAGTCTTTTGTTTCCTCTAATAGGGGTTTCGCTAACTTGGAAACATGCACTTTGCTCGCCGAAATTACTTTCTGAACCAAAACGTCCTTGATCTTATGGAGGTCAAGTGAGATCGTCCCTGATGGCTTCGCCACAAAATCAACAGCTCCGAAATCCATTGCTTGAACTGTTTGGTCGGCTCCTTTTTTTGTCATGCTTGAAAGCATGACTACAGGAGTAGGAATCTCTTGCATTATTTTCTTCAATGCTTCCAGCCCATTCATGATGGGCATTTCTATGTCCAAAGTGATGACATCAGGCTGCAATATGTTTATTTTCTTCAAAGCATCCTCACCATTGCGGGCAAATCCCACCACTTCAATGAATGGTTCCTCTTCTAAAAAATTGATGATTAATTTCCGCATGAAGGCTGAATCATCGACTACTAATACTTTAATTAGTTTCATCAGGCCCCCTACCTTTCAATCCAAAGATTTCGAAGTCTTGATAGAAAGCTTGTCTTTGTCATTGTCATCACTCTTGAATCCTCTTCGGATAGAAAATTCCGAACGACTGTTTCAAGGGACAACGAGACAGGTGCTTTTGGAAATCCCAGTGAGAATGGCTGTTGTTTCAAGACGCTTTTTTTGACATGAGGGTCTTCAGGGAGCATCCCTAATGCACTGATTTCAATATTTAGAAATTTATTTGAAGCTGTCTTCAGTCGCTGCATAGTCTCCTTTCCTTCACTTTCACTTTCTGCACGGTTGCAAATGACGGAGAACTTCCGAGTGGAGTTGGGATCTTTTAGCGTAATGAACTTTATCATCGAGTAAGCATCTGTGATGGAGGTGGGTTCAGGCGTCGAGATGACGATGATGTCGTCCACCGATAGTAAAAAATGAAGAGAGACGCTGGTGGCTCCTGCCCCCATATCAAAAAGAATATAGTCAAAATCGCTTTCCAGCGCCTCTAAACCGAACAGCAGCCTGGAAATGTAATCCTCACTCATTTCAAATATTTGTGACAGTCCATTTCCACCAGCTATATACGAAAGGTTTGTAGAAACCGGGACAATGACGTCATTGATCGCAAGGTTCTTGTCCTCCAAATAATCGACGATGCTTTTTTCAGCAGCTGTTCCTAGGAGCAGATGAATGTTAGCCATACCAATATCGAAATCAATGAGTAAAACCTTGTATCCCTTACTTGCAAGTGATAATGAAAAATTCACGGAAATATTGGACTTGCCGACACCGCCTTTTCCGCTCACGATGGCAGAGGTTTTGGCCTTGCTGCTGCTTTTGGCGGTTTGCTGCTCCTGCATTTTTTGACGGAGTCTTTCTGCTTGATCACTCATAGGCCCATACCTTCCAATAAGTAATCAACCACACGGGTTGAAGATGCTTCTTCGATGTCATCAGGGACATCCTGACCTATCGTTAAATAGGCTGCACCGATCCGATGCTTGAGGATCAAGTTGTAGATCATTCCATAACTTGCTGTTTCATCCCGCTTCGTAAATATGAACCGATGAATGCCGACGCGTTTGAATTGCTGGATAACGTTCTCCAGATCGGATTCCCTCGAGGTCAATGAAAGTACGAGGAAGGTTTCCATTTCAGCATCGAAATCAATGACTTGTTGAAGCTCATTGACATATTTCTCTTCCCGATAATTACGCCCTGCCGTATCGATGAAAATAAGATCATAATCCTTGAAAGAATCTACTGCATGTTTGAAATCTTCTAATTTATATACCACTTCAACTGGCACATTCAAAAGGCTGGCGTAGGTTTTCAGTTGATCGATCGCAGCGATGCGATAAGTATCCGTCGTGATGAATGCCACCTTTTTTTTCTGATTAATGACGGCTTCAGCTGCTATCTTTGCAAGAGTGGTCGTTTTCCCAACACCTGTTGGCCCAACAATATTAATGAATTTTTTTTGAAATGAAATGCCTCCAAAATGGACATTGGAAATTTTCTTCAATAACTCAGCCTTGCACCACCGTATGATGTCCTGTTTCCCAACATCTTCTTTCGTATTCCTCCATTTCTCAGCCAGTGCTTGACCTATATCCGATATGGTTTGGGTACCTATATCCTGTAAAATCAGCTGCTGAATGACTTCATTTACCTGATTTGGATATTGAGCTGAATCAGGAAGCGCTTGGATGGACAAATTGGAAATCATCCTTTTAAGCTCTACCATTTCTTTTTCCATTTGCTCATTCCGTTGTGGAGCGGATGAGTTTCTTGAAATCTCTTTTTCTACCAAAATTTGAGGTTTTTCCTTCACGATCTGTGCCGGTTGAGATTGATTCGAATCAATCGCAGCAATCACTTCAATATTCTTTTTTTTGAAAAGGCCAAGAATCCCACCTGTATAAATGAGTTTGGAGTTTAAAATGACGGCATCTTCCCCAAGCTCGCCTTTTACTTTCTGCATCGCTTCCGTCATGGATGGAGCGACATATTTCTTTACCTTCATGCTACATTCACCACCCCGACACTTTGTACTTCAATATTCGCTTCCAATTCATTATAGGATAAAACTGGCATTTGAGGGAAATATCTTTCGGTCATTTGTCTTACATACATCCGGACGGCAGGCGAGCATAGCAAGATTGGCGCCTGTTCGACAAGCGACAACTGCTCCACTTGATTCGCTATTGCCTCCAGGATTTGCTGTGAATCATTAGGATCGATGGAAAGATAATTGCCATGTTCCGTTTGCTGCACACCTTCTGCGATCATCTTTTCGATTTTCCCTGAGAGAGTGATGACCTTCAATTGCGATCCATCGACTGCATATTGAGATGTAATTTGCCTTGCCAAAGACTGCCTTACATATTCCGTCAACAAATCAGTATCAGAGCTCATTTTTCCGAAATCGGCCAACGTTTCAAAAATGATGGGCAAATTGCGGATCGAGACACTTTCCCTTAAAAGCTTCGCCAATACTTTTTGTACTTCACCGACAGTTAACGGTGTTGGGGTGACCTCTTCCACCAAGATCGGATAAGTTTCCTTTAGATGATCAACAAGCTGTTTGGTTTCCTGTCTTCCAAGGAGCTCATGAGCATTCGTCCTGATTGTTTCTGTGATGTGCGTGGAAACGACGGAAGGCGGATCGACGACGGTATAGCCAAAGATTTCAGCCTGCTCTTTTTGATCCTCTGTAATCCACTTGGCAGGAAGACCAAATGAAGGTTCAATCGTATCGATTCCTTCGATGGATTCATCATCCCCGCCGGGACTCATGGCAAGGTAATGATCAAGCAGAAGCTCACCTCGCGCCATTTCATTTCCCTTGATCTTCAAACGATATTCGTTTGGCTGGAGCTGGATATTGTCACGGATGCGGACGACCGGTATGACTAGGCCCAGCTCGAGAGCCAGCTGCCTCCTTATCATGACGATCCTATCAAGCAAGTCCCCTCCTTGATTGGCATCCGCCAATGGAATCAAGCCATATCCAAATTCAAATTCAATCGGATCGACATTCAATAAATTCACAACGCTCTCGGGACTTTTCATTTCATCGGTTTCCATTTCCTCTTCCTGATCGAGCAGTTCATTCGGATCTTGTTCAGGAACCCTGGAAAGCATATACCCCCCAATGCCCAACGCAGCTGCAATCGGTATAGTAAGCAAATCATTGATCGGTGTCGCAATCCCCAAAAGGAAAATGGTCCCTCCAGCAATATAGAGCATTTTAGGATAAGCCAGCAGCTGTGATACGATATCCTGCCCAAGGTTTCCATCCGAAGCAGCCCTTGTCACGACGATACCTGTCGCAGTCGAAATGAGCAGTGCAGGTATTTGGCTGACAATCCCGTCACCAACCGTCAACAGCGAATACTTCGTGGCTGCGTCTGCAATACCGAGCCCCTTTTGCGTCATTCCGATAATGATTCCAAAGATCAAATTGATTAAGACGATAATGATTCCGGCGATGGCGTCACCTTTAACAAACTTACTTGCACCATCCATCGCCCCGTAAAAGTCGGCTTCCCTGCCGACTTTTTCACGGCGTTCCCTTGCATCATGCTCTGAAATCATGCCAGCATTCAAATCGGCATCGATGCTCATTTGCTTCCCAGGCATGGCATCCAAAGTGAACCTTGCCGCAACTTCTGAAACACGCTCCGAACCTTTTGTAATGACGACGAATTGGATGATGATCAAGATCAAGAAGACCACCAGGCCGACCAAAACATTTCCACCAACAACGAACGTTCCGAACGTTTCGACAACGCCGCCTGCTTCCCCTCTGCTCAAAATAGACCTCGTTGTCGAAACATTCAGTCCAAGCCGAAATAATGTAAGCAGGAGCAATAAGGAAGGAAAAATGGAAAATTGCAATGGCTCCTGCATATTCATCGATGTTAGCAGGACTAAAAGTGCGAGAGATATATTGATGATGATGAACACACTTAACATCCAGGCCGGAAGCGGGATGATCAACATGGCTACGATCAGGATGACACTGAGCAGGACGGAAATATCTCTTGCTGACATACTGGTTCTCTCCTTACTTATCAAACAACTGGGTTGCTAGATTTTGTTTCTAATTCGGTATACATATGCTAATATTTCTGCGATTGCCTTGAAGAATTCTTCCGGGACCACTTGGCCAATTTCAGCCTGGTCATAAAGCGCCCTCGCAAGCGGCCGGTTTTCAACGGTAACGACTTCATTCTCCTTCGCAATCAACTTGATTTTCTGGGCCATGAAATCAACGCCTTTCGCTACCACGAAAGGGGCGTCCATTTTGTTCTCATCATATTTGAGGGCAATGGCAAAATGCGTCGGATTCGTGATGACCACATCTGCATCTGGAACCTCTTGCATCATCCTGCGCATCGCCATTTCTCTTTGACGCTGTTTGATCCGTGATTTGATCATCGGATCGCCTTCTGTATTTTTGTGCTCATCTTTAATATCCTGTTTGGACATCCGAATACTTTTTTCAAAATCATATTTTTGATACAAATAATCAAGAATGGACAAAAACAATAGGGCAATCGAAGCAGCAATACCCATTTGAATGGCCAGGCTCCCCATCGTTTTCAATATATCCCCGATGGATTTGTATGAAAGCCCCAACACTTCATCGATCCTCAGCCAAAGGACAACAAAGGTAACGATCCCGACGAAGGAAATCTTTAGAACTGATTTCAGAAGCTCAACGATCGCCCTCATCGAAAAAATCCGCTTAAACCCTTTAATGGGATCGATCTTTTCGAGTTTTGGGGTCAGCGGCTCTGTCGTGAACATGACGCCGACTTGTACATAATTGGCCACCAATCCTGCAATCAAGGCAATAAGCATGATCGGTCCCAATAGAATGGCAAGTTCCTTCATGACTTGCATCATGATGACTTTTACATTTTCCTCGGTCAAATCCATCAGCATGTATTTCTCGAATGAATGAGTAAATAATCGGTAGACACTTTTACCTATTAAGGACGAGCCGAATAATAAAAATGAGAAAACGGCAAGCATGATGACAGCGGTGCTTACGTCCTGGCTTTTCGCCGTTTGGCCTTTCTTCTTTGCATCTTCCCTCTTTTTAGGGGTCGCCTTTTCTGTCTTCTCACCGGCAAAATATTGCAAATCCAGCTTAATCCATGTCATGATGTACCACCTACGATCTTCATGACCGTCCTCATCGTATCGAACATGGTTGAAAAGATCCCCTCCACTACAGACATCATCACGCCTAAAACGATGGTCAATACGATGAAGCTAACACCGATTTTGATCGGAAAACCCACAACAAATACATTCAATTGGGGAACCGTCCTCGCAACAATCCCCAGTGCTGCATCTACCAGGAACAGACAAGCAACGACCGGAATGGCCATTTGAAAGGCAATGACGAACATCGAACTGAACGATCGGATGATAAACTCAATCAAGTTTGCATTTCCCCATGGAATCCAATGATCAATGGGGATGAATTGATAGCTGTAATAAATTCCGTCCAAGATCAAATGATGTCCATTCACAGTTAGGAGCAGAAGTAGAGCAAATGTATATAAATATTGGCCCATCAAAGGGCTTTGTGCGCCCGTCTGTGGATCGATCACATTTGCGATCGCAAAGCCCATCTGGAAATCAATGAATCCCCCGGCTATTTGCACCGCCGACATGATCATATAAGCGACGAAGCCGATCATGAGTCCGACCATTGCTTCCTTCAAGATAAGCAAAAAATATTCACCGTTGATTTCGAATGGCTCTGCATCAATGGAATAATACATGATCCAAGCCAGCAAAAAAGCTAACCCGATACGGTGCCTGGCCGGTATGGTCCGGTAAGAAAATAATGGCATCGTGACAAAAAATGTCGACACCCTGACAAATACCAATAAAAAAACGGAAAGTTTCGGAAGCAAGTCCTCCATGCATTCAACCTACAAACCGGTTCAAGTTCGAGAATATATCGGTTGCAAAAGATAATAGATGACTTAGCATCCAGGGTCCGAAGAACACGATTCCGACCAACACCGCTACGATCTTTGGAATGAAGGCCAAAGTCTGCTCCTGGATCTGAGTCGTAGCCTGAAAAATACTCACAGCCAAACCGACCACCAAAGCAAGTAGCAATAATGGACCTGTAATGATTAATGTTGTATAAATGCCTTTTTCCGCAATGGAAATGACCATTTCTTCACTCATACTGCTTCACCTACTTACATAATTAAAAGCTTTGTAACAATGATTTGACCACCAAATACCAGCCATCCACCAAAACGAATAAAAGTATTTTAAAGGGCAGTGAGATCATGACCGGCGGAAGCATCATCATCCCCATGGACATTAATACACTTGCAACGACCATATCAATGACCAAAAAAGGGATGAATATCATGAAGCCGATTTGAAAGGCCGTCTTGATCTCGCTGATCGCAAAAGCCGGGACCAGTGTAGTCAATGGGATATCATGTATCGTCTTAGGCTGATCCGCCTTTGAATATGATAAAAATAATTGCAGATCCTTTTGCCTTGTATGGGCACTCATGAAATCTTTGAAGGGATCAGCCGCTTTCTCATAAGCCTGTTCAAGATTGATCTTCCCATCAAACAATGGTGTCAATGCCTGATCATTCACTTGGCTGAACGTCGGTGCCATGATAAAAAATGTCAAAAATAATGAAAGTCCCACCAATACTTGATTTGGCGGCATTTGCTGAGTGGCAAGCGACGTCCTGACAAATGAAAGGACAATGATGATCCTTGTAAAGCAGGTCATCAGGATCAAGATGCTCGGAGCCAGGGATAACACCGTCAATAGAAGCAAAAGCTTGACTGAAACAGCGACATTATCGGGAGCGCTTGTGTTGAAATACTGCATAAATTCATTCATGTGGATCTTGCTCCTTTTTCTCCAGCTCATTCATGATTTTTTTCCTGCCGCCTTTGAAATCTTGAAGCTGATCTGTAAGCATTTTTTTAAACGATGAATTCGGTGTTTGGACGGCATCCTTCTTTTTGTCTTTTCCATTCAATAGCTTTGATAAAAAATCAACAGGCTGTATTTGTGATTCAGTGTCATCCTTGAAATGGTTCAGTATTTCCGAGAATTCATCCTGATTATCGATGTCTTTCAACAATTGGATGTTTTCGCCAACTCCCAAAATGAGGATCCTATTGTTCACCTTGACCAATTGTATCGAACGATTTCCTCCCAGCGGTGTACCGCCAAGATTCTCAATTAGCCTTGAATGCTGATAAGATCGGCTTCTCTTGTTAATGAATTTAAGCAGGCCATATAGGAGCGCCAAGACAAACAGCAAGGCAAATATCATCTTGATGATATCCCATGCACTAATGAATGGCTTTGAGGATGGATCCGAAGCTCCGCTCTTTTCAGGGGCGGCTGAACCATCCTGGCAGTTCTTTTGTTTGATACAATCCTTTACTGTTTCTTCCCCATTAAGGCCGTCTGCATGGGCAGTTGTGATCTCCACATGCAGAACGAAAAATACGATTAGAAAACTTGCAACAATCTTTGTCCATTTAGACAATGTATGGCACCTTCTTTAATGTGACTATTTATGCGAGTGTTTTTTGAATGGCTTCGATAACACGGTCTGCTTGGAATGGTTTCACGATGAAATCTTTTGCGCCTGCTTGAATGGCGTCTATGACCATGGCTTGCTGGCCCATTGCCGAGCACATGATGATCTTCGCGCCTCCATCAAGTTTTTTGATTTCCTTCAATGCCGTAATACCATCCATTTCAGGCATTGTGATATCCATTGTTACGAGATCTGGCTTAAGTTCTTTATATTTCTCCACAGCCTGTGCTCCATCAGCTGCCTCTGCCACGACCTCAAATCCGTTTTTTGATAAAATATCTTTGATCATCATCCGCATGAATGCTGCATCATCTACAATTAAAATTCTTTTTCCCATTACAATAACCTCCGTCTGCTCTTTACTTTAATTTTTTTATTCTGTCAGATTGACTGACGATATCCGTTATCCGCACCCCAAAATTCTCATCAATGACCACGACTTCCCCTTTCGCAATCAAACGACTGTTCACGAGAATGTCGACCGGTTCACCTGCCAGCTTGTCAAGCTCAATGATAGAGCCTGATGTAAGCTCCAAAATGTCCTTGACCGACTTGTTCGTCCTACCGAGTTCTACGGTTACATGCAATGGAATATCCATCAGCATGTCCAGATTCTTCGGTTCATGGCTTTGCACCGGTGAAGCATCAAAATTTGAAAACATCGCCGGCTGGACATTCGCTTGCTGCGTCCCTCCATATCCTCCAAAATGCTGTGGTCCAGTAGGCTGCTGATGGTTGACAGCTGCACCTGCATAGGCCATTTCATTTTGCCGCTCATGGATTTCAGGCGCATGGGCGGTTGGTGTTTCCTCCTGAATCGGAGCCTCAGGTGGAGAAAATTCTTCAGGTGATGCAGCAGGAGCTGGATTCATCAACTCATGAACAAGATCCTTGGCGAACTCCAGCTGAAGCAGCTGCATGATGCTGGAATCGATTAAACTTCCGATTTTCAGTCTGAAGGATATTTTTACTAGAAGCGACTGTTTCGGAATGGCATCCGTTCCTTCGCCTTGTTGGACATTTAACAAATCAATCGTCGGTGGTGAGATATCCACTTTCTTGCTGAACACCGTTGACATCGATGTAGCAGCAGATCCCATCATTTGATTCATCGCTTCCTGGACCGCGCTGAGCTGGATCTCTCCCATGTGGTCCTCCGGATTCGTCCCATCACCTCCGAGCATCAAATCTGCGATGATCGATGCGTCCGATTGCTTGATGACCAAAAGGTTCGTACCCGAAAAGCCTTCTGTGTATTCCACTTCAATAGCTACGTATGGATGCGGAAATTCCTCTGTTAATTTATTTCGGTCAATAATGGATACTGCAGGTGTTGTGATCTCAACCTTTTGATTCAACAAAGTTGATAGTGCAGTTGCAGAGCTCCCAAATGAAATGTTTCCAATTTCACCGAGTGCATCCTGTTCCATCGATGATAAGTATTCTTCTACAATTAGATCTGAGCTGGTATCCTTTGTCTCTTCTTCAGGCTCTGAAGTTCCGCGAAGGAGTGCATCAATTTCATCTTGCGAAAGCATATCGTCACTCATCATCTTCAACTCCCCCCTTCAAGGTATCTAATATCTGTACGGCTAATTTTTTGTTCAACTTACCAGGCTGTGCAATGAATTTGGGGCTCTCCCCGACCTTTATGATGAGCGGATCATCTATTTTTTGCTTCAGCTCGATCACATCATCGATATCGAGCATCAGAAAATCTTCGATGGTAATCTGAGAATCTCCCAAATGTGCGATCAAGGGGACTTCTGCATGCTTGATTCTTTCTTCCAATCTATTGAATTCCTCTGGTTCACGGTCTTTCTTTTGGTTTTGCATCCAGTAATGAACAGATAGCTTTGGTATGATCGGCTCAAGAACGACATGCGGGATACAGATATTAATCATGCCGCTTGTCTCTCCAACGGTCGTATTCATCGAAATCACAACGACTGTTTCATTAGGGGATACCATTTGTAGAAATTGTGGATTCACTTCAAATTCCGATAGAACCGGTTCAATATCAGTGACATTCCCCCAGGCATCCCTGTAATTTTCAAAAGCTTTTTCAAATAAATTAGTCATGATTTTCGTTTCGATTTCAGTTAAATTATCGACTTTGTTGACGCTGGATCCTTTTCCTCCCATCACACGGTCTATCATTGCGTATGCGATGTTCGGGTTGACTTCCATCAAGATTCGACCATCCAGCGGCGGAACTTCGAAAACATTTAAGATCGTCATTTTCGGAATGGAACGAATGAATTCTTCATATGGGATTTGGTCTGCCGTCGCCACCGAAATTTGCACAAAGTTTCTTAGTTGAGCCGAGAACATGGTTGTCAGCAGCCTCGCGAAGTTTTCATGGATCCTTGTCAAACTTCTGATCTGATCTTTTGAAAAACGAAGCGCCCTCTTAAAATCGTAAACTTTTACTTTACGCTCTTCTTCCTCTTTCTTTAAATCGTCCGCATTCATCTCCCCTGTCGACAACGCTGACAGCAATGCATCGATTTCATTCTGTGATAAGACTTCCCCCGCCATACTGCTCACCTCCTTATGTTAATAAATGAACTGTACATGTTTCTTCATTGGATGATATAGGAGGTGATATAGACCTTATCCACTTTTCCATCCTGCATCAAGGCATTTGTCCTCGATTTTATTACTTCTTCTAGCTTTTCTTTTCCTTTTTTTCCATCCAAATCTTTTGCACTCATTTCAGAAAGTTCTTCTATTAAAATATTTTTCACTTGAAAATCCCGCTTCTCCAGTTCATCCTTAGCATCTTTACTATCAGTCTGGGCCTTCAGTGAAAGTTTTACATATTGATCATCTTTCAGATTTGTTGTGATTTCTGGAATATCGACAGACATGGCAATTATGTCGTCGATGGAAGGCTTTTTGTTTGGATCATCATTCGCCGTCTTCATGATCACGACAACAGCGATCGCTCCTACTAATGTGATGGAAACAAGTATTATCAACATAATTGAGAGTGGTTTATTCTTCATCCTGTTTTCCCTCCAAATCAAATTTCCCCAGGAGATTAATCGACTGGTAAAACTGGAGGATGAACTCTCTCACCTGTTCCACCGATTCTTTCACAACGAATTTCTTCCCATTTGTCAGCGTAATTGTCGTGTCAGGAAAAGCTTCGACTGTTTCTATATAAAGTGCATTCAACATAAATGATTTTCCGTTTAGCCTGGATACCTTAATCACGATATGTATCAGGACCGGAATATCCCGGTCCCGTTCCCCCCTTTGCGACTAGCGTTTTAAGTTTACAAGCTCCTGAAGGATTTCATCCGAAGTCGTGATGATGCGTGTATTAGCCTGGAAACCACGCTGTGCCACGATCATCTCGGTAAATTCCTCCGAAAGGTCGACGTTGGACATTTCCAATGAACCAGAAGCAATGCTGCCTCTTCCCTCACCAGGGACGTTAATATTGGCAGTTCCGGAGTTGATTGATTCCTGGAACGTATTATTTCCTGTCTTGGAAAGTCCAGAAGGATTGCTGAATTTCGCGAGTGCCAACACACCAAGTGTTTTAACAAGTCCATTGGAGTAAACACCGTTGATTTCACCGCCAGCACCAATATTGAAGCTTTCCAATGAACCTTCCAGGTTCCCGTCAGGGTTTACGAGTGCTGCAATGGAATCAGTGCTTCCTTCTGTTAAATTACTAAAATCAAAGGCCACGCCATCTTTGCCATCTGTCATTCCCAAATCTGATGCCAAATTGATGGTATCTGATGTCGTATATTTTTCATTCGCAGCATCATAGGTTACAGTGTAATCCTTGGAAACTGGAGCTGTCCCCTCATTGTTCGTAACCGTAATTGTCCAATTAGATCCGGAAGGTTTGAATTGGACATCAAGGGTGTGCTCTTCTCCTTTTGTGTCTACGACTTTGATTTGTTGGACTGCGCCAGCAGTATCGGATGTAAATGTGGAATTTGGCAGTTTAGGCAGGGTTCCTTCAATATCCACCTTCGTTGTGGATACTGCCGGCAATGCTGCGTTTACATTCACTTTAATATCCTTTAACACACCTTTACTATATTGCTGCACCTTTAATCCATCCGCATTGACAAGCGTTCCGTTATCATCAAGATAAAAGTTCCCAGCCCTTGTATAAAAATTTGCGTTGCCTTGCTTGACGACAAAGTAGCCATCACCGTTGATCGCCAAGTCGAGCGGGCGGCCGGTCGTCTGCAAACTGGCTTGTGTCGTGATTGTATCGACCGTTGCAAGCGTCCCGCCTAATCCAACCTGCATTGGATTTTTCCCTCCACGGTTGTTTTGAGCCGCACTCGCACCTGATATCGTTTGATTCATCGTATCTTTGAATGTCACACGACCTTTTTTGAAGCCATACGTATTTACATTGGCAATGTTGTTCCCGATTACGTCAAGCTTCGTTTGAAAGTTTTTCATTCCACTGATTCCAGAGTACATTGATCGAAGCATTATTTTGATCTCCTTTCGTCGTCAAGCTGCTTCTGTCATTCCACAGCTTGCAGGCTTCCTTTTTAAGGTCCAGCCTATTCGTCTATTAAAATCGTTCCATTGATATTCGTGAAAATTTGAGATTGTGCTTCCTGCCTGCTCATTGCTGTAATGACCGTCCGATTTTTTGCGCTGACGATCAATGCGGCGTTCGGTAATATAACGAGCGAGTCTGTTACTCCTTTTTCCCTTGCTTCCTGCACTTTATAAGTGATCTGCTTCCACTGATTCGCAGCCAATTCAATCCCTCTCATTTTCAGCCTTTGACTTGCATGTTTGCTGATGGACAATTGGGATTCGTTTGATGCAATGGCTTTTTGGAGTTGCTGCTGGAATAGTCCGCTTTGAACACTCTTATGGAGTTGCTTTGGTGTATGAATATGCGACGCAACGGGCTGTGATGGAGCATGATGAATATAATTTCGATCCATACAACCACTCCTTATTATTCGATACTAGTAATTTTTTTTGCTTCTATTTGCTTGCCGTCTTCTGAAGTGAACATCAATTTTCCATCTTTTAGCGATACTGATTTCACCATGGCCGAAACCATTTGTTCTCCATCCAGATAGCTTATGTTTTTGCCAATTAAATAGCTTGCCTGTATTAACGGGTTTTCCTGGGAAGAAGTATCGGTAACTTCTGATACGTTCGCAGGACTTAAAACGGTACCGTCATCCAAAATAAGATCGACAGTATCCTCTTTGAATTGAATTGATTTCACCTTTCCGGTTCCTTCTGTAACGATCGGATCCGCATTTGGATCAGCGGATTCTTGCAGCTTATGCCAATGGACCTGTTTCCCGACAAATTGATTGAACTGCATCAGTTGGCTCTGCTGCTCCGTTTGGACAAATTTCTCCAGCGATTGATTCATATTCGTCATTTGCTCAAGGCTTGAAAATGTTGCCATTTGGGCAATGAAATCCTTATCTTGCAGGGGATTTGTCGGATCTTGATTTTGCAGCTGTGTCATCAAGATCTTCATGAAATCGTCTTTTCCTAAAACATCATTCCCGGTTTTTTTTGCATTATTTTGATAGCTGCTCAACATAAGGTTGGAGTTGATAGAATTTGTCATACATTTCACCTAATTCGTTGTATTGGTTAGTAATTCACTTAATTCCTCCGCAAACCCCATCTCTTCCGGATCGTTAATCGCATGCCCGTTCTGTTCATCCTTCGGCTGCTCCTGCTGAGAGGACTGCTGCTGATTCTGACGGTCAAACCTTTGGGATTCGTTCGCACTTGTCATGATTTCTACTTTATCAACGTTGATATTTTGCTGGTGGAATGCGGCTTTCAAATGGGATAAGTTATTTTCAAGTAAATCCTTTGCCGAGCTGGTGGATGCGAGCATCGTTGCCGTCATTTTCCCATCCTGCTGAAGCAATTCGATTCTCAATGAACCTAAATGTTCTGGATATAGCTTGATCAACAGCTTATTTCCATTCGGCAATTGAGTCAGCTGCGATTTCGATAGGATGTCACTGAACTGCTTGACAAACGAATCGAAGCTTGGCGTCTTGGAATCCTTGCCGGCAAAGATGACAAACTGTTCAATCTTCGACATATTCGGCTGAAAGGAAGTGTCCATCCTCCCCTCCGTTTTCACCGCAGTCTGCTTTTGCGAAACGTTCGATGCATCCTTTAATGTCCCTGTTGCCATCATTTGTGCAAACGAACTTTTCAACACGCTCTTCGCATCTGTTTTTTGTGGATTTGCCAATATAGTTGTCATCGTGTTTTTAATTTTGTTGATCCCCTCTTTTGCATCAACCAGTTTCTTAATGCCATCAATGTTTAAATCCTTTGATGCACTCAACGATTCGAAGACCTTTGCCGCCTTTAAGACATTTGCCAAACTCTGCGGCGGCAGCTGTTTAAATGACGCTTTCGGCAGATTGGATATTTGCTGCAAAAGTACAAGGAGCATTTGGATTGGGTCCTCGTTTCCCTCAGCTTTTGTATCTGCTTTGTTGTTGGCACCCTTTAATTGAGAGGTTTTCCCGAACAATTCCTTTATGCTCTTTAACAAACCTTCCTTTGTTAAACCCAAGGCAGTACTAATTTCCGACAAAGTCATGTCTTTTTTATCCGCTTCAGGATCAGCTTGTGGTAATGACGCTGACGGCTGATTTAAAAATACAAGCAGCTTCTCCAAGTCCTCCAAGTTGATCCCTTCCTGTTGAGGCTCCTGGCCGCCATTTACATGTTGATTTAGGGCTCCCAGAATGTTCCTAAAACCACTTCCAACCTTTACATCTCCAGTAGGACCGCCATTTGCAGCTCTGTTTGGAGAGGTTGAAAGCATCAATCCTGCTACATTCATCGTGTCACCTCCTTTCAAATGTGCGCCAAAGATTAATTCGCTTGAATGGCTGTGAGCTTCTCTGTATATTTTGCAGCTTGATCGGGAGGCATCTTAGCCAAAATCTGTGCCAATGATTCATTGCTGATTTTTGAGAGGAGTTTCACTGCATCCTCTTCCTTCATTTTTTCGATGATTGGAGCAGCACTCTTCGGCGACATGCTTTCGTATGTGCTGACGATTTCCTTGTATGCCTTTTTATTGTCGGCTTGCACTTGCTTCAGTTCATCAATTTCATCATTCAACCGCTGCTGTTCAAGCACAAGTTTCTCTTTTTCAGAATCCTGGGAGTCGATTTGATTTTGAAGCTGGGAAATTTTCGCTTCTTTATCTTTGATCTCCGCTTCTAATCCAACTACCTTGTTTTCATATGCTTTGATATCATTTTGCTGATCATTTGGCATCATCTTTGAGATGAATGGAATTTTCTGACCGATTTCCATTCCTTTTTCAAATACATTTATTCCTGAAACCGTCATGACGATCAAGGCAACTGCAATGGCAAAAAGGATTGGGATGACAACGATCAAGAGGAATTTTTGAAATCGTCCGCTTCCATTCTGAATTTCTCTTTCAGCTGTTTTCCCCATAGATATCACCTGATTCCTTCGCGAAAAGAATATTGCATGGTCGATATTTCATCCAATCGTTTTGTTTCGATATCGTTCACAAGCTCCTGGTATTGCATGAAATCCTTCTCACGGATTTTTTCGTATTTTTTTACTTCGATATTTTTCTCTTGAAGATTTTGCTCATTCCAATTCATCCTGTTCCTTGCATTGATGACAAGTTCTTGATAATAGGAAATCGTCTTTTCGATATTGGTCAAGAATTGTTGATAATGCCTTACCTCATGAATGGAGAAGCCTTGTCGCAATTGTTCGGATTGAAAATCCTGAAGGTCTTCTTTTTTCTTTAAAAGCTTGTACAAATGATCTGCTGCTTCTTTGAATTTTTTTACAGAGTCCTGATAAATTGCCAAAGCTTCATCCTTCTCACGTTCTTTGACAGTCAAAATCTTGTTGAATTTAAATTGGTAGCTGGTCATGCCCAATCACCTTCATCTGCAAGTTGGATTAATGATTGGATGGCTTCATCCATCGAAATTGCTTCATTCGTTTTTTGTTTAAGAAAAGATATAATTTTTGGATAAAAATCGATTGCCTCATCGATCTCCCTTGAGGCTCCTCTTTTATACGCGCCGATATTGATGAGATCCTCCGAATTCAAATAGGTGCTCAAGAGGTCGCGTATACGTTCAGCCGCCTTTTGGTGTTCTTCTGATGCGAGATGGTTCATTAAGCGGCTTACGCTTTTCAAGATATTGATGGCTGGGAATTGTCCTTTGTTTGCCAAGTTTCGATCCAGGACGAGATGGCCATCCAAAATCCCGCGGACTGTATCTGCAATCGGCTCATTCATGTCATCACCATCGACGAGTACAGTATAAAATGCAGTGATGGAACCAAATTCATTTGTACCGGTCCTTTCCAAAAGCTTTGGCAGGATGGCGAATACTGATGGTGTATATCCCCTTGTAGCAGGTGGTTCCCCCACTGCCAAGCCCACTTCCCTTTGCGCCATGGCCACCCTGGTGACGGAATCCATCATAAACATGACATTCATTCCTTTATCACGGAAATATTCCGCAATGGCAGTAGCAGTAAATGCACCTTTAATCCTCATCAAAGCCGGCTGATCTGAAGTTGCTGCCACGACAATCGTTTTTTTCAAACCTTCGGGGCCAAGGTCCCTTTCGATAAACTCCCGGACCTCCCGTCCCCGCTCCCCAATCAGGGCGATGACATTGACGTCTGCCTTCGTATTGCGGGCAATCATTCCAAGCAGCGTGCTCTTTCCGACACCGCTTCCGGCGAAAATTCCGATCCGCTGTCCCTTGCCTACCGTCAGCAAGCTGTCGATTGGCCTGACTCCTACTTCCAGAGGTTCTTCGATCGGTGGCCTGCTTAAAGGATTGGGGGGAGATTGCTCTGTCGGGATGGCTGAAAGGCCTTTTGGCAATACGCCGCCATCCATTGGCTGTCCCAAGGAATCAACGACGCTCCCGATCAGCTGGTGGCCCATCCTAACTTCCAAGGTTTGTCCAGTCGCTTCTACTAATGATCCTGGTGCTATTTCATTAATGGATGCATAGGGCATCAACATGACACTTTCTTCTTTGAAGCCCACCACTTCAGCTTGGATTTTCCTTGTCTTTTTTTGTGAAATGACTCGGATCCAACAAACATCCCCTATGGAGCATTCAGGACCTTGAGACTCGATCATCAGCCCGACGACACGTTTGACTCTGCCATATCGCTTGAATGTATCAATGTCCGGTATATATGGAATCAGTTCTTTTGCTTTCAAACAGAATCACCCTCAAGTATTGATAGGAGCCTGCCTTTCAGCTCGATCAATTGACTATCGATGCTGGCATCCACTCTTCCATTCGGGGACTCAATGAAACAATTCATTTCCCCGAGGTCTTCATCCGGATAGATGAAGACCTGTGTATTTTTCGGAAACACCGATTCAAGCTCTTCTTTTTGACTTATTAAAAAATCGTATTGAAACGGATGAACATGAATTTGAATTTCACTATATTCACGAACTTCCTTCAGCGCACGTTTGACAATTGGAAGGAATCGCTCTGGATGACCGGCGATGACATCATTCAAGATCTTTTCTGCCGCCTTCATGCCCAACTCCAAAATGACATTCTCTGCCGAATCAAGGTATTGGGAGAATTCGACCTTGGAAAGGTCAGTTGTTCTTTTTGCTGCAGCCAATAATTCCTTGTATTGTTGGTACCCAGCTTCCTGCCCTGTCTGAAATCCCGCTTCAAAACCTTCATTCTTCGCTTGTTCAAGCCAAGAGGATTTTTCTTGCTCGAACTTTGCCTTTTCTTCATCTAAACCCATCTTAAGGTGCTCCGCTTCTTGGGCAGCCGATGCAAGCAGCTCTTCGGCTTCCCTTTTTGCGATGGCAATCATTCTCTCTTTTTCTCTTTCCAAGAAATAAGATTGTTTGTCTGTGGTTTCTGATTCAGATGGAATGCCCCTGAAAACCTGTCTTAATTCGATCACTTTCAACTGCTCTTTTGACTCTTTAAAGGCCGAATTGGACTTTATGATTCTAGACAATGATATCGTCTCCTCCACCTCGAGCAATGATGATTTCCCCTATTTCTTCCAATCTGCGAATGATTGAAACAATCCTTGATTGAGCTTCCTCTACATCACGCAAACGAACCGGCCCCATGAATTCCATTTCTTCCTTGAATGTATCGACCATTCGATTGGACATATTTCTAAAGACGATTTGTTTAACTTCTTCACTGGATACTTTAAGTGCAAGAAGCAAGTCCTCATTTTCACAATCGCGAATGACGCGCTGAATCGATCGATTGTCCAATGTGACAATGTCTTCAAATACAAACATTCTCTTCTTGACTTCTTCCGCCAGCTCTGGATCCTGGATTTCCAGGGAATCCAAGATCGTCTTCTCCGTAGTCCGGTCCACTCCGGTCAATACCTCAACCAATGCCTCTATGCCACCGGTCTGGGTGTAATCCTGGGTGACAGTCGTTGACAATTTCCTTTCAAGGATTGACTCAATTTCGTTGATCACTTCAGGCGAGGTGCCATCCATCAATGCAATCCTTTTGGCAATGTCAGCCTGAACTTCTTGAGGAAGCTCGGATAATATCAATCCTGCCTGCTGTGGGTCCAAATAAGATAAGATAAGAGCAATCGTTTGTGGATGTTCGTTTTGGATAAAGTTCAGTATTTGGGCAGGATCGGCTTTACGGGCAAAATCAAATGGCTTAACTTGAAGAGAAGATGTCAGCCTATTGATGATGGCAGTCGCTTGATCCTGTCCCAAAGCCTTTTCTAAAACCGTTTTCGCATAACCGATTCCACCTTGTGAAATATAATCCTGCGCAACTGCAATATTATGAAATTCCTCTAAGATTTCTTCTTTCGCCAATGAATCTACTTTTTTAACACTGGAGATTTCCAATGTAAGCCGTTCAATTTCTTCCTCGGATAAATGCTTATAAACAGATGCAGATACATCAGGTCCTAATGAAATGAGGAGGACAGCAGCTTTTTGCTTTCCGGTTAATTCTTTTTCTTTTCTCAAAGTGTCCATCCTCCCTCTAGTCTTCTGCTAGCCAAGTCCGCAAAAGCTTGGCGAATTCTTCTGGTTTATCCTTCGCCATCTTTTCTAATTGCTTTCTTTTCACTGTAGATTCTGTCTCTTTTTCTTGATTTACGTCCTGGACATAGATTGGCTTGGACGGCTCTACTTCTTCTTCAATAGAAATTTCTTCTTTTTTACGCGATCTGAATAAAAACAAGAATAGCAGGACGATAATGGCCAACAATATGCCGCCTACGACGTATACCCACCAAGGAAGAACCGATTTAGCAGCGGTATCCATCTGTATCTTCCCATTGAATGGCTGTACGGATACAACGACTTTGTCCTGAAGGGCATTTTGGGTCAAATCCGTACCGGAATCCTTATCGACGGTGGTTCGGATGATTGTGGATAGAATCTGTTTAATATCATCCACACGTCCTTGCGGCAATGATGCAGGATCTTTTGGATTGGGCGGTTCTACCATGACCTGAATGCCGAGATCCCTTACCTTATATGGGCTTTCCACAATCTGTTTGCGGACTTTGTTCACTTCATTATTGATCGTCTCTTCTTTTCTTTCATAATCGCCGTTCGAATCCTGTGAACCCTGATAGGTTGGTGTATCACTTGTTGTTTCACTTGTTGGACTGCCTCCAGGAACCGCCCCTTTCCCGGAGAAGGTCTCGGTTATGCGCTTGGCGCTGACCTCAATCCCCTTCAAATTATTCTGATCAACAGGAGAAACAAGGTTTTCTTCCCTATTTTCCTGGGTAAAGTCTATATCAGCTGATACGGATACAACGACTTTGTCAAATCCAACTAATGTGCCCAGCATATTTTGCACCTGGCGCTGGATATCCTTTTCGATCTGTTTTTTCACATCCATTTGCTGAGCAAATTTTCCAGAAAGAGAAGAATCTTCATTTTCCATTTCGAAATACTCAAAATATTGGTTCATGATGACGATATTATCTGTAGGAAGGTTCGGAACACTTTTAGAAACCAAGTGATACAAAGATTTTATTTGCTTCTGATCCATCTGGAATCCATATTTTGTGTTCAATACAATCGATGCCGAAGCTTTCTCCTGTTGGTCCGATACAAAAATCCCCTTGTCAGGCAAGTTGATCATCACTTTTGCATCGTTCACTCCATCAATCCCTTTGATGAGATTGGCTAATTCTGTCTGCATGGCATCGAGCTTCAACACATCGAACTCATTATCGGTCATCCCGAAGCCTGCATTTTGGCTGAAAAAAGAGTAGTCGATGCTGCCCGACTTAGGAATTCCTTCCGATGCCAGCTGCACCTTGAGTGTATCTACATCCTGAGCGGGAACCTTGATCGTAGTCCCTCCATCCGCCACTTCAGAATGGATGCCTTTCCCATCAAGATTTTCTTTGATGCTCCCTGCTTCACTGGCGGATAGATTACTGTATAGCGGCACCATTGTTTCCCTCGTAGCAAAGTAACTCACAACTGATACTAAGACTACTAAGAATATAAGAGAGCCTACCAACATTGTTTTTTGATTTTTTGAACGCCCTGCCCAAAAACGTTTTATTTTGTTCAAATAGTTTTGTAAAGTTTCATTCATGACAATCCCCCGGTTATTCTCTATATTCTTCTTATGAGTGGATAACCGTTATCACACTTGCATTCTCATAATCTCTTGATAAGCTTCAACAGCTTTATTCCTTAGTTCAATTGTCGTCTGCATCGTAATATTGGCTTTTTGCGCAGCAATCATCACTTGGTGCAAATCAACATTCTCGCCATTTGCCATTTTTTCAGTCAGTTTGTTTGATTCAACTTGTGAATTATTCACTGCGTTCAAGGACTCTTTTAAAAAGTCTGCGAATTTGGCTTGTGCTTCATTTGGCGTTTCTAAATTTTTTTGAACTTTTGTTGCATCCAACGGTCGTAAAACCGAATCGGCAATCGAATTAATTTGACCGAAGCCCATAAATGAATGCCTCCTTTTATCTTCCTATTTCCAATGATTTCATCATCATAGCCTTTGATGAGTTAAAGACGGTTACATTGGCTTCATACGAACGAGTGGCACTGATCAAGTCCACCATTTCTCTAAGCGGATCAACGTTTGGCATATTTACAAATCCATCTTTATCAGCATCTGGGTTGCTGGGATCATAGACCTTTTTAAAAGGTGTTGTTGTATCTTCCTTGATCCGGCTAACCTTGACGCCATCTCCAATGGTTCCCCCATTGCCCATTGCCGTGTTTAATAAAGAATTGAATGAAGCATCCTTTGGCGCAAGTTCAACGGTCTTTCGCCGGTACGGCTCCCAATGAGCTTTTACCAGCTTCCCGTTCACAACTTCATCTTTTTTATATTCTCCTCTTGTCGTATCGACGTTCGCCATATTGGACGAGATAACATCCATTCTGAGCCTCTGGGCTGTAAGTGCCGAAGAGGTCACATTCATGCTATGAAACATATTCATGATCACTTGCCTCCCTTGATCACAGCCTGCAGAATGGAGAACTGATTATTTAATTGCGATGTCAATGCATCAAAGTAAATTTGATTCGATGCGAGATCTGACATTTCTTTATCCACATCCACGCTATTACCGTTTTCATTATATCGAACATTTGCCTGCGAAATGACAGCCGGGCTTTCACTGGAACTCGTAAAAGAAAAATGCTTTGGATCGGTTCTATAGGCTTCCACCTGACTTGAGTTGGCTTCTTCTAAAAATTTCTTGAAACTTACATCCTTCGCTTTGTAGTTGGGCGTGTCCACATTTGCAATGTTCTGTGAAATCACTTTTTGTTTCAGCGCGGAATAATCTAGCGCCTGCTCAATCGTCCCCACAGTGTTAGAAAATAATCTCAATTTGTACACTCCTAACCATAAATATGACAAGTATTTATCATTTTTTACAAAATTCCCAAAAACCCAATAACTATTGTAATAATTTAAAAGCTTTGTGTCTATGATAGCTTCAGGTTTTCGCCCACTTCATAAGGACCATTTTTGCGAAAGGGTCTTTTTACCTGTATCAATCTTTGACACCATTCGACATTATATGGATAGAATACCATATTCTTTTCCAGTCGGAAATAAAATCCGCCAAATATATAAGGCAATCATCATAAAAGGTAAAATATACCCATAAATATTGACACAAATAATCCGATTAAATATTATTTTTGCTGGATTTCTATTTTTCCTTTTTATGATGCAGTTCCAAAGATACATTTGTTTTCAATTTTCTGAACAGCTTTGGTTCACACAGTTACTTCATTCTTTTACAAATATGACGAATGAATGACAATTTCACTCATTAACAATTTATTATTTTTCCCCTTACAAAAAAGGCTGACATTCAATCAGCAACCTTCATTTTCAAGATAATGGGCTTGAATGAAACTCTTGTAGGGATGCACATGAACTCTGTCGAAAGAACGATGGGGGGTGCCTAGAAGTAATGTTTATTTTCACTGAGGGCAGGCGGTGGTGATCCTTATGAAAACGACTGAAATCCCATCACGACATTTGAAATTGCTCTCTCAATAATTTCTTATGAAACTTCAGGATATCAACGTGCAATAAAAAAAGACTGTAGATAAACTCGAAATTCCTTTCGAATTCATCCACAGTCTCAGTCAGCCTATCGAAATGGCTGCATTTATAATTAGTTTGTTTTTAGTTTTTCCAATTCCAATAAGAACTTGTCGTTTAACACCTTGATGTATGTTCCTTTCATCCCCAATGAACGGGATTCAATGACACCGGCGCTTTCAAGTTTCCTCAAAGCGTTGACAATGACAGATCTTGTGATGCCGACACGGTCAGCAATTTTTGAAGCAACTAGAAGTCCTTCATTTCCGTTCAATTCCTCGAAGATATGTTCAATCGCTTCAAGTTCACTGTAGGATAAAGAACTAATGGCCATTTGAACGACGGCCTTGCTTCGCGCTTCCTCTTCGATTTCCTCGGCTTTTTCACGAAGGATTTCCATTCCAACAACGGTAGCCCCATATTCTGCAAGGATCAAATCGTCATCAAGGAATTTAGCTTCAAGACGTGCAAGAATCAATGTGCCTAAACGCTCACCGCCTCCGATGATCGGAACGATTGTCGTTAAGCCACTTTGGAAAAGCTGTTTGTTCTCTACCGGAAATGCCGTATATTCGCTCTCGACATCAAGGTTAGGAGAAGTTTCATTGATGTTGAATAAGTTCTTCGTATATTCCTCTGGAAATTGACGATCTTCAAGCATCTTGATCATACGCTCATTTTCAATTTGCTGATTGATGGAATATCCTAATAATTTTCCGCGACGGCTGACGACGAAGATATTCGCTTCGATCACTTCACAAAGCGTCTCGGACATTTCCTTAAAATTCACCGGTTTACCGGCTGCTCTTTGAAGCATGGCATTAATTTTTCTTGTTTTCGCTAATAAATTCATTATTTTTCCTCCTAGTGACACTGTAAGTTCATCTATTATTTAAACTAATTTCAGTAATTTTCCGTACGTTAAATTCATATACCACACAGACTTTCCATTCAAACTTTTATAAAATGAATTGGCTTAAGTCCTTATTCTGAGAAATCGCACCTAGTTTTTCATCCACATATTGAGGAGTGATATCCACTTTGCCCAATGTTATTTCAGGTGCTTCAAATGAAAGATCTTCCAGCAATTTCTCCAAGATTGTATGGAGTCGCCTTGCACCTATATTATCCGTATTTTGATTGACATTAAAAGCTGTCTCAGCAATTCTACGAATAGCATCGTCAGAAAATTCAATTTCTATACCTTCTGTTTCCAATAATGCTTTGTATTGTTTGACAAGTGCATTGTCAGGCTCAACAAGAATCTTCACAAAGTCTTCGACAGAGAGCTTTGAGAGCTCTACGCGGATTGGAAACCTTCCTTGCAATTCAGGAATCAGATCAGACGGCTTAGCCATATGGAATGCACCTGCAGCAACGAAAAGAATATGGTCTGTTTTGATAGAACCGTACTTCGTTACAACTGTAGATCCTTCTACGATTGGCAGGATATCACGCTGGACTCCTTCACGGGATACATCGGCAGAAGAACTGTTCGAGCCTTTGCTTGCAATTTTGTCGATTTCATCGATAAAGATAATACCCGTTTGCTCCGCTCTATACACAGCTTCTGACGTTACTTCATCCATGTCGATGAGTTTCTGGGCCTCATCATTTGTCAGCACCTTTCTTGCTTCCTTGACTGTGAGTTTGCGTTTCTTCGTTTTCTTGGGCATGAAGCTGCTGAAGGCATCCTGCATATTCATCCCCATCTGCTCCATTCCCGAGCCTTGAAGCATATCGAACATGGATGGTGCTTGTTCTTCCACCTCAACGGTTACAAGTTCGTTCTCCAATTCGCCTTTTGCCAATTTATCAGTGATGATTTTCTTTCTCTCGTAATTGGTTTTTTCTTCAGCTGAATCATTTTCCGCATCATTTTCACTGCCATTATTGCCACCGAAAATCATTTCAAATGGATTTTTATAATTCGAATTTTTCTTGCTTCCGGGAACCAATAAATCGACAAGGCGCCGATTTGCATTTTGCTCTGCCCTCTCCTTGACCGATTCCATTCTTTCTTCTTTCACCAAGCGGACAGACGTTTCCATTAAGTCTCGAACCATAGACTCTACATCTCGGCCAACGTATCCTACTTCAGTGAATTTCGTTGCTTCGATCTTGATAAAAGGGGCTCCCACCAGTTTAGCCATCCTACGAGCGATTTCGGTTTTTCCAACACCAGTAGGACCGATCATTAAGATATTTTTAGGGATGATTTCATCCTTTAATTTTTCATCGAGCAATCCGCGCCGATAGCGGTTCCTTAGTGCGACCGCCACAGCTCGCTTCGCTTCTTTCTGTCCAATGATATATTGATCCAACTTCTCAACAATTTGACGCGGGGTCAAACTCATCATTTTATCCTTTTTCAAGTTCAAGCGGCTCACTCCCTTTATTTACAGCTCTTCAACAATGATGTTGCCATTTGTATAAACACAAATATCCGCTGCTATCTCCAGTGAAGCTTTCGCAATATCCTTTGCAGTCAAATGCTCCCCTGCGTGTTGTTTAAGGGCCCTGCCTGCAGACAATGCATAATTTCCGCCAGATCCGATTGCTAATATTCCGTCATCGGGCTCAATCACTTCCCCTGTGCCGGATACGAGGAGTAAATGTGTTTCATCCATGACAATCAGCATAGCTTCAAGCTTTCTTAACACTTTATCGCTGCGCCATTGCTTAGCTAGCTCTACAGAGGCACGCTGCAAGTTTCCATTATACTCCTGAAGCTTTGACTCAAACATTTCAAAAAGCGTGAAAGCATCTGCGACAGATCCGGCAAAACCCGCAATGACTTTATCATTGAACAACTTCCTTACCTTTCGGGCTGTATGTTTCATGACTACCGCATTTCCGAATGTCACCTGTCCGTCGCCAGCCATCGCGCATTTTCCTTGATGATGGACTGCAAAGATTGTTGTTGCATGAAAATTTCCCATTTCATTTACCTCCCCTTTCGGAGTGATTAGGCCCTAGGATGATGAGCCATATAAGTTTTCTTCAAATGCTCTTTCGTAACATGCGTATAAACCTGTGTGGATGACAAATGCTCATGTCCAAGAAGCTCTTGAACGGTTCGGAGATCTGCACCCTGGTTCAATAAATGGGTGGCGAATGTGTGCCTCAGCATGTGAGGATGCATTTTGTTTGTAAGAGAAGCTTTCTTGATAAGTTCGTTTAATATGTAGCGAATCCCTCTTACTGTCAAATGCTTCCCGCGAGCATTTACAAAGAGATAAGGATGCTCGGCTGAGCCCATTAATTTTCCCCTACTATTATTTATGTATTCCTCCAATGCTTCATGAGCATGGCTGCCAAAAAGGACATACCGTTCCTTCTTGCCCTTCCCTCTAACCAATACTGTCGACAAGTGAAAATCGATGTCTTTCAAGTGAATGTCCGCACATTCACTCACCCGTATCCCTGTTGCATATAAAAGCTCCAATAATGCGAGATTTCGGGCACCAAGCAGAGTCGGCTCATGAGCTGCTTCAAAAAGCACCTGTAGCTCCTCTTCATAAAAAAATTTAGGCAAGCGAACATTGGATTTGGGTTGAGACACCATGGAAAAGGGATTTTCCTTGACGTACTTTTCCCTCATCAAAAACCTATAAAAGCTTCTCAAACTGGATATTTTTTTGGATACACTTGCACGGGCATATTCCTGCTCATGCAGTCGAGTCAAAAAAACCCTCGCATCAAAATATTCAACATTTTCCAGCTCTTTTATACCTTGCTCATTCATGAATAAATAAAAATCATTTATTTCTTTTCGGTATTGCTCTATTGTATACTCTGAATAATGTTTCTCGATTTGTAAATATTCAATAAACAATTGTAATAATTTTGTTGGATTTTGATCCATTTCCATAACACCTCACAAGGGCTACTAAATATTATCACAATTTAGTAGCCCTTGCAATTGATATTACAAACTTTTCACAAAGTTTTGAATTGTTTCTAACGCACGATTCGCATGCTGTTCATTTCTTTCTTTTTTCCCCCTGATTTTGACTGGGAGGTCCGGAAATAAACCAAAGTTGGCATTCATCGGCTGAAAGTTCTTTTTGCTCGTCGTCGTGATATAATTGGCCATACTTCCAATCGCTGTTTCATGCGGGAATTTGACCAACTCTTCACCCAATGCAAGCCTTGCAGCATTTATGCCCGCTGCCAATCCGCTTGCAGCAGACTCTACATATCCTTCAACGCCTGTCATTTGTCCGGCAAAGAATAGATTCTCCCTATTTTTAAATTGATAGGTCGGTTCCAATACGCTCGGGGAGTTGATGAACGTATTGCGGTGCATTACGCCATATCGTACTATTTCAGCATTTTCCAATCCTGGAATAAGTTTAAGTACTTCTTTTTGCGGTCCCCATTTCAAGTGCGTTTGGAAACCAACGATATTATATAGCGTTCCTGCAGCATCATCCTGCCTCAACTGCACGACGGCATATGGACGCTTCCCTGTTTTCGGATCTTCAAGCCCGACAGGCTTCAGCGGTCCAAAAAGCATGGTCTTTTTGCCTCGTTGAGCCATTACTTCTATCGGCATGCATCCTTCAAAGAAAATTTCCTTTTCAAATTCCTTCAATGGAACAGTTTCGGCATTGATCAGTGCTTCATAAAATGCATCGAACTCTTCTTCGTTCATTGGACAGTTCAAATAAGCAGCCTCGCCTTTATCGTATCTGGATTTCAAATATACTTTATCCATATCGATGCTGTCTTTTTCAATGATTGGTGCTGCTGCATCATAAAAATATAAATATTCTTCCCCAGTCAATTCCTTCAGCTTTGCAGAAAGTGATTCACTCGTCAAAGGGCCTGTTGCAATAACTGTGATGCCATCGGGGATGTCAGTAATTTCTTCGTTGTATACTGTCACATTTGGATGATTTTTCACATTCTCTGTCACCCGTGCAGCGAATTCATGGCGATCTACCGCCAACGCCCCCCCTGCAGGTACAGCGCATGCATCTGCAGAATTAATGATGACTGAGTCCAGCATCCTCATTTCTTCCTTAAGTACACCAACAGCATTTGTAAGTGTATTGGCCCTTAACGAATTGGAACAGACCAATTCAGCGAATTTATCCGTATGATGCGCAGGCGTCTGCCTCACTGGCCTCATCTCAAATAGATTGACTTTAATTCCTCGTTTTGCAATTTGCCAAGCCGCCTCGCTTCCAGCAAGCCCAGCTCCGATTACATTAACAGTTTGGGTCATTTAATGCTAACCTCCTATATCTTTAAAACAGAGTTTACTTCCCTGCTTTTACATCTCTTTTGGCATTGTACAATAAACTTATATGATACGAAAGAAAAACCATAAATAAGAATAGCACAAGTTTAAGAATTTACCTACAAAAATTCATTTTATTAAGATTTAGCGGGGTTGACTTTACTTTTGACTTACAAATCAGTGGAGTTGTTTGATTACTCACAAGGAAAATGTGTTTGCATTTTAGAGGAGTCCAGCACCTGCCGCTCCCATCCACGTCAAATTGAGCAACAACCCACGCCGCAATCTAATAAGATCTTGCCATCCACAAACAAACAGAAAAGAGTGAGCTTATTCGCCCACCCTTTCCGGCTATTTTTGAGGTTCTTCTTTGTAATCGCAATTCGTACATTGCACTTGAACGCCTTTTTTCAATTTCTTTTCCACTAGGAGTTGATCACATTTTGGACAGCTTCTTTCAAGTGGCTTATCCCATGAGAGGAAATCACATTCCGGAAATTGATCACATCCATAAAAAATTCGACGTTTTTTACTTTTTCTTTCTATTATATTACCTGATTTGCATTTCGGGCATTTCACTCCAATTTCTTTTACGATCGGCTTGGTATTCCTGCAATCAGGGAAATTGCTGCAAGCCATGAACTTTCCATAGCGCCCCATTTTAAAGACCATGGGATTTCCACAATGCTCACAATCTTCCCCGGCATATTCATCTTTTATTTCAACTTCTTCCATTTCCTTTTCCGCTTTTTCCAGGTGTATTTCAAAATCACGGTAGAATTCATCGATGATTTTCACCCATTGTACATTTCCATCTTCAATATCATCCAGGCTTGTTTCCATTTTTGCCGTGAATTCGACATCCAAGATATCAGGGAAAAATTCCAGAATTAATTCCAAGACAATTTCCCCAAGTTCTGTCGGGATGAATCTTTTGTTGTCTAGTGCGACATATCCTCTTTTTTGTATCGTATCCAATGTTGGTGCATATGTCGACGGCCTCCCTATCCCTAATTCTTCCAGAGTTTTGACCAGCCGGGCTTCTGTATATCGTGGAGGCGGCTGAGTGAAATGCTGCTTAGGATCGATCATCTCAGATTTGACTATATCACCTTTTTCCAGCTTCGGAAGCATATTCTCTTTTTCTTCGAGTTGATCATCAGATCCTTCTACATACACTTTCATAAACCCTGGGAATTTGACTTTAGAACCGGTCGATCTAAATATGATCTCACCATTCGCAATATCCACGCTCATCGTGTCCATGACGGCTGAAGCCATTTGGCTTGCTAAGAAGCGTTCCCAGATCAATCGGTATAACCTAAGTTGATCCCTGCTTAAGTAAGGCTTCATCGAACTTGGATCCCTTAATGTGCTGGTCGGGCGTATCGCCTCATGGGCATCCTGCGCCTTAGCAGTTTTCTTGCCGCTCCTTTGATCAGTTCGGGTATACTCTTTTCCATATTGATCTTGAATAAAATCGAAAGCCTCTTTTTGCGCGACTTCTGATATACGTGTCGAATCTGTCCTCATATAGGTGATCAACCCGACCGTTCCTTCCTTTCCAAGTTCAATTCCTTCGTATAATTGCTGAGCAAGCATCATCGTCTTTTTTGCCCTGAAATTCAATTTCCGTGCTGCTTCCTGCTGAAGGGATGAAGTAGTAAATGAAGGTGCAGGGTTTCGCTTTCTCTCTTTTTTCGTTACATTCGTAATTTCAAATTCTTTTCCTTTTATCTGCTTGAGAATATTTTTGACTTCATCTTCCGATTTCAATTCAACTTTTTTACCGTTTATCCCATAAAAGGAACCATTGAAATTGGATTTTCCCTTTTGAAACTCTGCTTCAACGGTCCAATATTCTTCCGGGACGAATCCTTTAATTTCATTTTCCCGATCAATGATCAGTCTGACTGCAACTGATTGAACCCTTCCTGCACTGAGTCCTTTTTTCACTTTCTTCCATAGTAATGGACTGATATTATATCCGACCAGCCTGTCAAGAATTCTCCGGGCTTGCTGGGCATCAACCAAATCCATGTTGATCGGGCGAGGATGCTTAAATGATTCCTTGATTGCATCTTTTGTTATTTCATTGAACACAACTCGGCAATCGGAATGGACATCAATGTCCAAGCTGTGGGCTAGATGCCAAGCGATAGCTTCCCCTTCACGATCCGGGTCGGCCGCAAGGTAGATTTTCTTCGCTTTTTTCGCAGCGGTCTTCAATTCCTTCAGAACCGGACCTTTTCCGCGAATTGTGATATATTTCGGTTCGAAGTTATGTTGAGTATCCACACCCATCTGGCTCTTTGGTAAATCACGCACATGCCCCATAGATGCTTTAACCTTATATTTTTTTCCTAAATAGCGTTCGATGGTTTTCGCCTTTGCCGGCGATTCCACAATGACTAAAAAATCTGACATCCATAATCCTCCTTAGAGGTAGTAATTTCATAAATCATAATTTAGTATTTACACGACTTTTTTGTCCACAAGCGAAAATCTTATCTATCTTAGTTTCATTTGTCAACGAAAAAAAATCTTTTTATACATCCGAAACCGTTTACAGTCCAAAGTAGAATTGAATCACATTTGTCCCGGATATTTCCTGTTGATTGGTAGGATCATCTTTTTTTGTTTCTGTTGCAAAATGTATAACATATTTAAATGAAATGCAACTGTTTTGACATAATCAATTGTTTTTTATTGGTCTTTCAACGAGAAAATGATTTAATTCTTCCATTATTTCACGACCATTTTGAACCAGTTTTGCCCCATCTTGAATGAGCAGATTCGAGCCTTCATATTGAGGAAAATGAATGGGGCCAGGAACCACAAAAACATCACGGCCTTCTTCGGAAGACAGCTCAGCTGTAATGAGAGATCCACTCTTTTTTGAAGCTTGTATCACAAGTGTTCCTAATGCAAGTCCAGAGATGATTCTATTCCTCATTGGAAAATGCCATCGATTCGGCCTTTGATATGGCGGGTATTCAGAGATCAATAACTGATTTATTTTCATATTCTCTGCAAGACCGCGATTTTCCTGCGGATATATTTCAAAAAATCCACTTCCCAAGACTCCTATGGTCTTTCCTCCAAGGCTTATGGCCATTTTGTGCGCTTCTGCATCAATCCCTTTTGCCAATCCGCTTGTAATTGTAAAGCCATCGGCCAGCAAATCAGGAAGGATTTTCTTCAATGCATATTGAGATGTCATCAGCGGACGCCTCGAACCTACTACGGCAATTTGCTTGCTGTTAAGAAGATTCGCATTACCCAGAGTGTAAAGAATCCATGGAGGGTTATATATGTTCTTTAAATGAGGAGGATAGTCAGGGTCCAGGATGCTTATATAGCGGATTTGCCTTTCTTCATAAGTATGGAACAAGCGTTTGAAGGGTATGCGGTTGAGGTTTTCAATTATTTGCAGTGTTTTTTTGAGTGGGAGATGAAGGTTTTTCTGCCAAGTGGATGCATTCCAACTTTGGTAGGATGTGAGATGGGGGTCTGCTTTCATAAGCCTAACAAATTGCTGGATTGTCAGAGAGGCAGAATGATGTATTTTTATCAGTTCAAATAATATCTCGTTCATTATTTCCTCCTATTCATTTTTAAAATCTATTAAATTATCATACGGAAAGAAATCTAAAAGGATGCCCCTCTTAAAGAGGGGCATCATCTGTTGAAAAAGTCTAGCACTTGTGCCTTTTATGATTAATGAGTTTTACATTTTTCAAGCAGATCTTTATCTTTTAGGACTTTGATCAAAGTTTCACCCATGACTGATGGGGTTTCAGCGACTTCGATTCCGCATGCATTCATGACTTTGATTTTTTCATCAGCAGTTCCTTTTCCGCCGGAAATGATGGCACCAGCATGGCCCATTCGCTTTCCTGGAGGTGCAGTACGGCCGCCGATAAAGCCTACTACAGGCTTCGTCATGTTGGCTTTCACCCATTCTGCAGCTTCCTCTTCAGCTGTTCCGCCGATTTCACCAATCATGATGACAGCATATGTTTCAGGGTCATCATTGAATGCCTTCAATACATCGATGAAGTTTGTCCCATTCACAGGGTCTCCACCGATTCCAACCGCTGTCGATTGGCCGATGCCTGCTTCTGATAATTGATGAACAGCTTCATAAGTCAACGTACCAGAGCGGGAAACAACACCAACGTGCCCTTTCGTATGGATGTAACCAGGCATGATGCCGATTTTGCACTCTTCCGGGGTGATGACGCCAGGGCAGTTAGGACCTACCAAACGAGTCTTTTTGCCTTCCATATAGCGTTTTACTTTCACCATATCCAATACCGGGATGTGCTCAGTGATGCAGATGGCCATATCCAATTCAGCATCAACCGCTTCCATGATCGCATCTGCAGCGAATGGTGCAGGGACATAGATGACTGATACGTTTGCTCCTGTTTCTTTCACAGCGTCAGCAACCGTATTGAATACTGGCACTCCTTCTACCTCTGACCCGCCTTTTCCTGGTGTGACACCAGCGACGATTTTCGTTCCGTATTCCAGCATTTGCTTTGTATGGAAAAGAGCTGTGGAACCGGTAATCCCTTGTACAATTACTTTCGTATCTTTATTAATGAATACGCTCATTACGTTTCCCTGCCTTTCTTATCCTACTTGGTTAACGATTTTTTGTGCGCCGTCAGCCATAGATTCTGCAGCGATGATATTGATTCCTGATTCACTTAGGATCTTTTTGCCAAGATCAACATTCGTACCTTCTAAGCGAACAACAAGAGGCACAGAAAGGCCAACTTGCTTAGCTGCTTCTACAACACCAGAAGCAATGACATCACACTTCATGATACCGCCGAAGATGTTAACGAAAATTCCTTTAACATTCTCATCGGAAAGAATGATTTTGAATGCTTCAGTAACTTTTTCAGCTGTAGCACCGCCCCCAACATCCAGGAAGTTAGCAGGGTCTCCTCCGTAATGCTTGATGATGTCCATAGTGGCCATTGCAAGACCGGCACCATTAACCATACATCCGATATTCCCATCAAGGGAAATGTAGCTCAAATCATACTTGGAAGCTTCGATTTCCTTTGCATCTTCTTCTTCAAGATCGCGATATTCAAGAATGTCTTTTTGACGATATAAAGCATTTGAATCAAAATTCAATTTCGCATCCAATGCCATGACGTTTCCGTCGCCAGTTACAACAAGTGGATTGATTTCTGCAATTGAACAATCCTTTTCAACAAAGGCCGTATAAAGACCCATCATGAATTTAGCTGCTTTATTGATCAACTCTTTAGGGATGTTGATATTGAATGCGATTCTACGTGCTTGGAAGCCTGTCAATCCAACAACCGGATCGATGACTTCTTTAAAGATTTTTTCAGGCGTCTTTTCCGCCACTTCTTCAATTTCCGTTCCGCCTTCTTCGGAAGCCATTAGAACAACGCGTGAAGTCGCGCGATCCAAAACTAGGCCGACATAATATTCCTTTTTAATATCGCAGCCTTCTTCAATAAGTAAGCGCTTTACTTCTTTCCCTTCAGGACCAGTTTGATGGGTAACCAGCGTTTTACCCAGAATTTCTTCTGCATATGTACGAACCTCATCAAGATTCTTTGCAACTTTTACGCCGCCCGCTTTTCCGCGTCCTCCAGCGTGGATTTGTGCCTTAACAACATTTACGCTTGTACCTAGTTCTTTTGCAGCTTCAACTGCTTCTTCAACGGTAAAAGCTACTTTTCCATTCGGTACTGCAACCCCGTATTTTCTGAGGATTTCTTTACCTTGGTACTCATGGATATTCATATTCATCCTCCTATCAAACTCTTCAAAAAATAGACTGCGCTTTCATTGTATAAAATGTATGAAAATATGTCTACCGTTTCGACTCAAATATTATATTAGTTTTAAATTTCAGAACATTCCTGGGCGTAATTTATACATTTATACCTGTTAAATCAAATATATTCCCCATGTGATTTTGAGAACGAATGAGCATAAAACTTTTTTGGAAAAACTTTTAATGTCCTATAATTCATTCTCATCCTTAGATTCACGGTCAAGCCTGTACACAAAGGCAAATACTTCTGCGACCGCTTGATAGAGTTCCTCGGGGATTGATTCCTGTATATTCAGCTGTCCCAATAACTGAACAAGACTGGGATCTTCCTGGATAGGGATGTTATGTTCTTCTGCTTTTTTTAATATATTTTCCGCGATTTTCCCTTTCCCTTTTGCAACTACACTCGGCGACTGCTGTTGTTCAGCCTTATAGCTGAGCGCTACCGCTTCTTTTCTTTTGTATGATTTTGTATTTTTTTTCATACCTTCATATCCACTCCCGAATACGATGAGCTGCTGTCAAGCATCCAATCTTGCCCCAATCTTTTTTCTGTTTTTTCCAACGGTCTGCACTGCACGAATGATAGCTTATAGCCGATGGCTTCCAAACCTGATGATAGGATCGGCAAAAAGGGGGCTGCAGCTTCATTCAACTCCTTCTCATTATGGAGCGTCAAGGAAACAACCCGATTTTGGACGTTCATGTCAATGATCGTTTCATTCAAAGTTCGTAGATTCAAGTAAAATAGAATCTTGCAATAATCAGGGTCGATTTCTCCGTTTTCCCTCTTTTTAGCTGTCCATTGCAGCGTCACATCTGTTGAGGTTGAAAGGAGTTGGAAAGGAAACTGCATGATAATATTTTGAAGCGGCCCATTCTCCACACTCAATATATGCTGTCCATTCAAATGGGATAATACCCTTTGGGCCGCATCCTTCAGCTCCTGCGAATGCCCTTCTTGTAAGAATTGGACTAGTAACGGCTTTAATTTATTCTGAAGCTGATCGGGTTGGGCGGACTCCTTTAATAAGCCTGACTCATAGTCGATACCCAAGCGATCCAACACATGTTTCAGTAACAATAGCACGCCGCCCTTATCCAGCTGGTGTGAATCGCTTTTTACCGCTGTTAATGCTTCCTCCACGAGGTTTAGAGAACCTTCGGGCTGTTTACCGCTTTCCCTCAATAGTTTCATTTCAGAAGCAGCTTCACTTAAGGAAGTTCCCAGCAGCAAACTGAGCTGCTCTTCACCAATCAATGATTCTTTGCCACTGGCCAAAACGGCATAGCCACTAACAAAATGTCTGTAAACCTTCTCTAGCGTTGGTTTTGTTCCCATGGACATCTCATCCATAAGTTCACTGGTTTTTGCGAGGATGTCATCAGTTTCTGAAGAGGGTGATGCAGCCTTGATATTTGCACCCAACTGGTTGATCAGCCGTTTTAATTCAGGTATGTACTTTTCAAGAGAAGCATCGTTTTTCAATACATGTTGGAATTCGGACAGGTCTTTTTCTTGATCGGGAATTTCACTGGCCAGAAATTTCTCAATTAAAGACCGATAAAACCCCTTTGAAGTTTCTATGGAAGGATCGGCAACTCCAATTGATTTCAAAATGTCGATATGACCGGTCGAGTGGCTATCATGGCCAACAGCATCCTTTACCAGCATCGTGAGTGCTTTCGAATATGCCAAGCTTTCATCTGATTTTAATTCATTTATGACCGACAACAGAGAGGCAGTCGTAGAAGATTTATTTGATGAAAGAAGAAGCTTTTCATGCAGGTTGTCCATCAGTCCGGATATTCCATTTTCTTCTGCCATCGATGTTAGTGCAAGGAATATGCTTTTCGATAGAGGCATTCCTCTTTCGAACATGACCTTTAACGCTTTCAGTCCTTTGGAGATTGTGGGGGCATCCTTCAGCCACAGCGATGCATTGACAATAACCTCCTTGGTCAGCGGCAATTTTTCTTGCATCAAGAATTGAACCAGCTTTTTTGTTGCATTATCCGCTGGGAGATTCAAGTTTTTAAACACCTCTGCCATTCCACTATCACTAATTTGAACATTCGGGATAGGTGTTAATCTCAATTCACCTTTTTGAAAAGAAACTTGAAACCAATTAGAGTCGGTCAATTTCACACCCGTTTCAAGCTTGGCAATCAACTTCTGGGAACCGACCTGAACTTCTGCCGTACCGTTTGAAAACATTTTTTTAATTGTCCCATGGATGATTTCTCCTGATTTAAAACTGCGGATTTGATTTTTTGGGACGTTGTCGGCATTGCTTCGATTAACTGAATTGCTTGCTGGTGAAACCATGTAACCCACTCCCTGATAAAAAATCTATTTAATCCCTGATTTCTCCAAAACGCCTCCAGCAGCAGAAGTTATAAATTTTTTACTGGTGCAAAGGTTTTCCGGTGAATCGGTGTAGGTCCCCACTTATGTAAGGCGTCCAAATGTTCTTTCGTGCCATAGCCCATGTTTTGGGCAAATCCGTATTGCGGGTACTTCTGATGATACTCCTTCATCATCCTGTCTCTTGTCACCTTTGCAATGATAGATGCTGCGGCAATGGAAGCACTGGCTGCGTCGCCTTTGATGATGGACGACTGCGGCATGGGTGCAGGCAATTCCATTGCATCGATCAGTAAATAGTCAGGCATAGCCCCTAACCCTTTAAGCGCGGAAAGCATTGCCTTTTTCGTTGCTTGATAGATGTTCAAGGCATCGATTTCCTCCGCTGCAAGAATGCCGACCCCGACATGGATAGCCCCTTTATAGATCTCTTCATAAAATAGCTCTCTCTTTGTTTCACTCAATTTTTTGGAGTCATTGATGCCAATCAAACGAAAGTCCTTCGGCAGCACGACCGCTGCGGCTACAACAGGTCCTGCCAGAGGGCCCCTTCCCACCTCATCAATGCCTGCTATCAAATCGAAGCCTCTCTCCCACAATCCTCTTTCATATCTCAATAGCTCATGAAAATCTCTTTCTGCTTTCTTTCTCTGTTCATTTGCTTTTTGCCATTGCGCCACAAGTTTCTGAACGCCTTTGCGATCATCGTTCCTGCAATCCATCAGGAACTTATCGGCTTCATCCTCAACCATGGACAGAGCACTGGCAATTTCTTTTATTGACATTGACTTCATCTTCATTCACCATCATCTCAATTTATTTATCGACACACTCAAAAAATAATAAAGAGTTGACCAAAAAGTCATTGAAATTCTCCTAAATCGTCGTTGGAAAATTCCTTTGTCTTCAGTCAACCCTTTTCATCTTTTCAATCATCACTCGGGAAAATCGAATGTCAGCGGCCCAAGCTTTTCCGCACGTATATCACGGATGATCAGTTCTGCGGTTTTGTCATAATCGACTTCTCCGCCTCCCATAAGACAACCTCTCAAGCTGCCGATTTTATTAAACATCTCGACCACCTCTACCCCTTCAGCCAACTGATAACGTTCATGGAGCCTCTCAGGGTAATGGGCCTCTAAGAATTTCAATCCGTAAACCGCAATATCCTGTAGATTTAAAATGGTATCCTTAATGGCTCCTGTCAGCGCCAGACGATACCCGACTTCTTCATCTTCAAATTTAGGCCAGAGAATTCCAGGCGTGTCCAAAAGTTCAAGCTCTTTCCCGACTTTGATCCATTGCTGCGCCTTCGTTACGCCAGGTGTATTTCCGGTCTTGGCGATATTCTTTTTGGCAAGCCGGTTAATCAAGGTGGACTTTCCGACATTCGGAATCCCTACAATCATTGCTCGTATTGCTCTCGGTTTTTTTAAGCCCTTTGCTCTCATCCGGTCAAATTTCTCTTTTAACAATTCGTTCGAATATTTCACGATCTCATGCAGGCCTGTTCCAGCTTGGGAATTGATGGCAATAGCCTTCTGGCCACTTTTTTCAAAAAATTCAATCCAGCTTCTTGTCATCTCTTTATCTGCCATATCCGCTTTCGTCAACAGGATGAGCCTTGGTTTTTGGCCGATGATATCCTCAATCATCGGGTTTCGTGATGACAGTGGAATTCTTGCATCCACCAATTCATAGATAATATCTACGAGTTTCAGCTTTTCGGAAACTTCTCTCCTTGCCTTAGCCATATGGCCAGGAAACCACTGAATCGTCAAGGCCATTCGCCTCCAGTTCCTTTATTGATTGCATTAAGTTCTAATTTAACAATTTCATATCCTTCATGGGCCAATAGATGACATGCGTGTCACCAATTACCTTTGAGAGGGGGATTGTCCCAATATGCCTGCTGTCTTTGCTGTAGCGGCGATTGTCACCCATCACAAAAATTTCCCCTTTTGGGACGCGGTCTTGGCCGATATAATCCTTCAATGTAAAATCCTCAGTTAAAGGACCATCATCCACTTGTCTTTTGTATTTATCCAAATAAGGTTCCTTATAAGCTTTTCCGTTAATATAAAGTGTATCATCTTTATATTCCACTTTATCTCCAGGGAGGCCGATCACGCGCTTTATGTAGTCTTTATGCTCCGGAGCATGAAAAACCACGATGTCGAAACGGTTTGGTTTCCCTACTTTATTGACAATCATTCGATCCCCATTATGAAGGGTTGGCATCATCGATAACCCATCAACTACAATTGGCGCAAATAAAAAATATCTTATCAGGAACACAGCGGCCAAAACGATGATAAATGTTTTTACCCATTCCCACGCCTCGTTCTTTTTCTTCGCCAAAACCTTCACCACCTGATTCAACAATATTTGAAATATATATGTAGATATTCCACAAATGCCAAATGGTTGAAACATCTATAGTTCAATCATGGTCTATTTAATAGATGTTTAGTCATCTGAAATGGGATGAAGATTTTTTTAAGAATGAAAAAGGAGCTTGTCTCCAAGCCCCTTTATCTCTTGATTATCGAATTTCTTTAATACGAGCGGCTTTACCACGTAGACTACGTAGGTAGTAAAGTTTCGCACGGCGAACTTTACCGCGACGCACTACTTCTAGTTTCGCAATTTTTGGTGTGTGTACTGGGAAAGTACGTTCAACACCAACACCATAAGATATTTTACGTACAGTGAAAGTTTCACTGATACCACCGCCACGGCGTTTGATTACAACACCTTCAAATAGCTGGATACGTTCACGAGTACCCTCGACAACCTTAACGTGTACACGTACTGTATCACCAGGACGGAATGTAGGCATATCACTGCGAAGCTGTTCTTTTGTGATTTCTTCAATCAATTTGTGCATCGATTTCAACTCCTTCCAACAGATGCTCTTACAAACGAAATTGCATTGTAGCGGAACATCGTTTTCAACGGACTTGGATAGAAAGAATCTGCCCAAGCCACAAAAAATATCATATCATAACGAAACTTGTTATGCAATATAATTACTGGGGATTTTTCCGTTGTTGCAGCCACTTTTTTTGCTGATCGGACAACGGGTATTTTTTCAGCAAATCAGGTCTTCGATCGAGTGTCCTTTTCAGCGATTCCTTCTCTCTCCATTCTTCAATCAAGCGATGGTTTCCGGATAGCAGCACTTCCGGGACCTTCATCCCGCGAAAGTCCGCCGGACGAGTATATTGTGGGTGCTCAAGTAATCCTGAGGAGAAAGAATCCTTTACAGGTGAATCTTCATTTCCCAGTACATCCGGCAAGAGCCTCACAACACTGTCGACAACGACCATTGCTCCAAGTTCTCCGCCTGTAAGCACGTAATCCCCGATGGATATTTCATCCGTAATCACATGCTGTCTGATTCTTTCGTCATAACCTTCGTAATGCCCGCATACAAAGATTAAATGGTCTTCGTTAGCCAATTCTTCCGCTTTTGCCTGAGTATACCTTTCACCCTGCGGACACATCAAAATGACCCTTGGAGAGGATTTGCTCTTTTTGGATAGATCCTCGACTGCATCGAATATCGGTTGAGGCTTCAACACCATTCCTGCCCCGCCGCCATATGGATAGTCATCGACTTGCTGGTGCTTATTGTCAGAGAATTCCCTGAAATTGACGACATTATATTGTACGATTTCCTTATCAGCTGCCTTTTTCAGGATGGAATGGCCGAACACGCCAGAGAACATTTCAGGAAACAAAGTCAGGATATCGATACTTTTCATGAAAGCAGCCCTTCCATCGGTTCAATAACCACGATTTTGTCTGATATATTTACGTCCACCACAACATCTTCAATATATGGGATGAGAAGTTCCTTGCCATTCGTCCCTTTAACCACCCATACATCGTTAGCGCCGGGGGTTAAGATTTCTTTAATCTCACCTATCTCTTCACCAGATGTTGTCTTTACTTTACAGCCTAGTATTTCATGAAAATAGAATTCATTTTCATCCAGATCAGTTAATTGTTCTTCTTTTATTTTTAATATCCCTGTCTTGAAATTCTCTACATCGTTTACGTTTTCAAAACCATCAAAGGTCAATAAATCAAAATTTTTGTGAACCCGATGTGATTTCACAATCAATTCAAGAGGACTTTCAGCTTTGTCCATAAATAGGTAGAGTCTGTTTCCAGGCTTATATCTTTCCTCTGCAAAGTCCGTCCTTGAAATAACACGGACTTCACCTTTGATCCCATGTGTATTGACAATTTTCCCAACATTAAACCATTTATTCATTTCCATCACCTCTAGCGTATATCCTTGATGACCCCATCTTCAATGATCAAGGTTTTCCCGGCAGAAATATCATCCCAATTGTCTCCAATCTGGACATCGATTACACTTTGTATTTCTTGGTCCTTCAATTCACTGCCCAACGGCAAGATATGTAATTGGTCAATTTGAAAGTCTACCAGCTTGATTTTCTCCTGTCTAGACTCGATCTCTTTTTCAAAGTGTCCCTTCAAATTGTTTGACGCATATTTCTTTGTCTTTTCTAATTTTTTCAACTCAAAGCGAAGCTGATCGCATTCTTTGCCAAGCTGGAATTTTCTTTTTTCGTAATCTCCCAGAAGCTTTTGCTTGCTGTTTTCAGTCAACACCTGTTTCACGGTAACCTTTTGGATGATTTTCATTAAAAAACACCTCCCCGAGATGATCCGTATTATATTGTTTTGAAAAAATTTGTCTGCAAGATTTTACATGAGTATTTCCTCGAAAGGTAGGGGAGTATGTACATGTTGTTGTATTTGAGGAATTTGCTAGTGCCACACCTATGTGAGTTTTTATATAGCCATTTTTTTGATATGTAAAAAGGGAGGTTATCCCTCCCTATTCGACAATTTCAAGATAGATTTTCTTATGTTGTGTAGACCCTGCTGCAGCGTATACCACAGTTCGAATGGATTTAGCAACACGCCCCTGCTTGCCGATCACCTTGCCCATATCGTCTTTGTGGACCGATAATTGATAGGTGATATGACGATCGTCTTCAGTTACTTGAACATCCACATCGTCGGGGTGATCGACAAGAGGTTTGACAATTGTCAAGATTAAATCTTTCATCAGCAGTGATTACTTGCTGTTTTTAGCGTTATGGAATTTTTCCATAATGCCTTGTTTAGAGAAAAGGTTACGAACTGTGTCAGATGGCTTAGCACCATTTTGCAACCATTTAAGAGCTAATTCTTCGTCGATGTTCACTTGTGCTGGTTGAACAACAGGATTGTAAGTTCCTACTGTTTCAATTTGACGACCATCACGCGGTGAACGAGAATCTGCTACTACAATACGATAGAAAGGGGATTTTTTTGCTCCCATACGTTTTAAACGAATTTTTACTGCCATTTTTAAAGCACCTCCGAATAGTTTCACACAAGATAGTATAATAACAAATGTGTATTTTGTTTGTAAAGTGTTTTTTCTTAACACTTTCATTTTACCCTACATAAAGGGAAATTTAAATCCTTTTTTCTTGCCTTTTTGCTGCATGTTCGACATTTGTTTCATCATTTTTTTCATTTCTTCGAATTGCTTAAGTAGACGGTTGACCTCCGGTACGGTCCTTCCGCTTCCTTTCGCAATTCGTTTTCTGCGGCTCGCATTGATTGTTTCTGGATGGGCCTTTTCATGCTTGGTCATCGAACGAATGATTGCTTCAACGTGGTTGATCTGCTTCTCATCCACTTGAAGGTCTTTGATGCCCTTCATTTTGTTTGCACCCGGAAGCATTTTCAATATATCATCCAAAGGTCCCATTGAGCGAACCTGTCCAAGCTGCTCCAAAAAGTCATCAAACGTAAATGACATCGTGCGCATCTTTTGCTCGAGTTCTTTCGCCTTCTCTTCATCCACATTGGCTTGTGCTTTTTCAATCAAGGTCAGAACATCGCCCATGCCAAGGATTCGTGAAGCCATTCTTTCAGGATGAAACGGCTCAAGCGCATCCATTTTTTCACCTAAACCGACAAATTTTATCGGTTTTTCTGTTACGGCGCGAATGGAAAGTGCAGCACCACCACGGGTATCGCCATCCAGCTTGGTAAGGACGACACCTGAAATGCCGAGCTGTTCATTGAAGCTTTGTGCCACATTGACGGCATCCTGCCCTGTCATCGCATCGACAACTAGAAAGATTTCATCAGGCTTTGTCACTTCTTTAATGTCCTTCAGCTCATCCATCAGCGCTTCATCCACATGCAAACGGCCTGCTGTATCAATAAGAACATAATCATGGTGTTCTTCTTTTGCCTTTTCGACCGCCTGCTTGGCAATTTCCACAGGACTCACTTGGTCACCTAAAGAAAAGACAGGCATGCTGAGTTGTTTCCCCAACGTTTCAAGCTGTTTGATCGCGGCTGGACGATAGATGTCCGCTGCAACCAACAATGGCTTTCGGTTATACTTTTTCCGCAGGACATTGGCAAGCTTTCCGGTTGTCGTCGTTTTCCCTGCCCCTTGCAATCCGACCATCATGATGACTGTCGGCGGACGTTTCGCCACTGCAATTTGGCTTTGTTCCCCGCCCATAAGCTGGGTCAACTCTTCCTGTACGACCTTAATGACCTGCTGCCCTGGTGTCAAGCTTTTCATTACTTCCTGGCCGACGGCCCGTTCGCCTACTTTCTTGACGAAGTCCTTTACAACTTTAAAGTTAACGTCTGCCTCAAGTAGAGCCAGGCGAACTTCCCGCATCATTTCTTTTACATCCGCTTCGTTGACTTTTCCTTTTCCACGGATTTTTTGTATCGTGTTCTGCAGTCGGTCGGCTAATCCTTCAAATGCCATATATGCCGCCTCCTAATCTAATTTCTCAAGCCTTTCCAGCATGGAAAATAATTCATTCTTTGAATCAGTTTCGCTTTGAAGCGTTTCCTTCATCTTTTGAAAAATTTTGGTTCGCTCTTGAAATTTTTGAAATAATTGAAGTTTTTCCTCATATTCCTCAAGCATGACTTCCGTTCGCTTTATATTATCATAAACAGCTTGCCTGCTGATTTCATATTCTTCGGCAATTTCGCCCAGCGAAAAGTCATCAAGATAATAGAGGGACATATAATTGCTTTGTTTAGGTGTTAACAAGGAATGATAAAAATCGAAGAGATAGTTCATCCTTGTAGTCTTTTCAAGCATGTCCATTCCCCCTTGTTAAGTGAAAAACCTTTACATATGAAGAATACACAGATTTTCTAGGAAAGTCAAGGCTTCCCCTGTAATTTCAACTGACTTTTACTTCACCCTTCGTGAGAGCGGTGATATTCCCCCTAGGTTGTGCAATGTTGATTTCCGCGGAAGGATGCTCGCTTCAATCAACCTTTAGGCATAATTCCTTTTCAGCAATTGTAAAAAGCAGAAGGGAACCTGCTCCTTTCCTTGGCAATCGGCAGGATTGTTCGCTCATGCCAGATTGTTTGCCGAAGGAACGTCACAGCTTCCCTTGATAAAAATACTTTATTTCAATGTTGTGAAAGAGTTCTATTCCTCATCCGTTTCTTTTTCAATCAAGTTAGAGAATAGCCCGTACACGTATTTCTCTGCATCGAATTGCTGCAGGTCATCCATTCTTTCTCCCAATCCAACAAATTTCACCGGGATGTGCAGTTCATTCCTGATCGCGAGAACGATTCCGCCCTTGGCGGTCCCATCTAGCTTTGTTAAGACAATCCCCGTTACATTTGTTGCATCTTTAAAAGTTTTTGCCTGGATCATGGCATTTTGGCCAGTCGTGGCATCAAGTACGAGCAAGACTTCATGTGGTGCCCCAGGGATCTCCCTTTCGATGACACGCTTAACCTTTTCAAGCTCGTTCATCAAATTGACTTTATTTTGGAGCCGGCCAGCAGTGTCGCATAGCAGTACATCCGCTTTTCTCGCACGGGCAGATTGGATCGCATCGAACATTACGGCTGCGGGATCTGATCCTGCCCCCTGTTTGATTACATCGACACCGACACGTTCGCCCCAAACCTCAAGCTGTTCGATGGCACCTGCACGGAAAGTATCCCCGGCTGCCATGACGACCTTTTTTCCTTCTGACTTAAATTGATGGGCAAGCTTTCCGATTGTCGTTGTCTTTCCAACGCCATTGACGCCTACGAACAAGATGACAGTCAGTCCATCTTCTTGCATATTCAGTTCGTTGGGAGCCTCTTCACCGGATTGATAAATCTCCACAAGCTTCTCCGAAATGACGGATTGGACATCCTTGGGATCCTGCATGTTTTGTCGTTTCACTTCTAGTTTCAATTCTTCCACAAGCTCCATGACCGTTTCAAATCCAACGTCCGCTTGAATGAGGATTTCCTCCAGCTCTTCAAAAAAATCTTCATCGATCTTTCGGTAGCGGGCGACCAAATCATTGACACGGTTGGAGAAATTATCGCGGGTTTTCGTTAAACCGTCCTTGAATTTTTCAGTTACTGAATCCGTAGAAACAGTGAATTTATCTTTTAATTTTTTGAAAAAACTCATACCTTCACGTCCTTTTATGCTTTAACAAGTTCCTGTGATTCTTCCAATTTTACCGAAACCAATTTGGAAACGCCTGACTCCTGCATCGTAACGCCGTAAAGGACATCAGCTTCTTCCATCGTTCCTTTTCGATGGGTGATGACGATAAATTGGGTTTCCTGGCTGAAATTCCGTAAATATTTTGCAAAACGATGTACGTTGGCTTCATCCAATGCCGCTTCAACTTCATCCAATATACAGAACGGGACTGGCCTGACCTTTAAAATGGAGAAGAGAAGGGCTATCGCTGTGAGAGCGCGTTCCCCGCCAGACAGCAATCCGAGGTTTTGCAGTTTCTTTCCTGGGGGCTGGGCCACGATCTCCACACCCGTATTCAATAAATCCGAGGGATCTGTCAGCTTTAGCTCAGCCCTGCCCCCTCCAAACAATGCTCTAAATACGAATTCAAAATGACTTCGGATGGCTTCAAACGTCTCTGAAAATCGTTTGATCATTTCATCATCCATTTCATCCATCACTTTATAAAGCGTTTCCTTTGCTTCCTGCAAATCGGATTGCTGCATCTTTAGGAAATCATACCTCTCTGCGACCCGTTCGTATTCGTCGATCGCACCGAGATTTACATTTCCAAGCTCGGATATCGCCATTTTAATCAATTTCACTTTCTTTCTGGCTTCATCGATAGGCACTTCCAAAACATATTCTGCTTTCGCTGCTTCAAACGACAGCATATATTCTTCCCGCAAATGAGCCAAGCGGGTTTCAAGTTCCACATCCAAGCGATTGATTTTCACTTCTTCGTCTTTGAGTACTTCAACAAGCCCTTTATATTGCCTTTTAAGCTCTTTCAATTCAAGCTCATGACCCTCAAGCTCCGATTGCAGCTTTACGCGGTCTTCCCTTCTGGTGGAAATCAAAGCAGCTGTCTCGAATTTATCCTTCCGCTTCAATTCCGCTGCATTCGATAATTCTTCCTCTCCGCTGTCTGTACCATCCATTTCATTGTCAAGCCAATGAAGATTATCTTCATAGTTGGATTTCTTTTGGCTGATTTCCGCCAGTTCCCTTTTTAATCGTTCCAGCCGATCCTTGCTGCTGGCAAGCTGCTCATTCTTTACAGCAAGCGCTGCCTTCAAATCACTGATTTCGCCTATAAGAGAATCTTTTGAATGGCGCTGTAAATCCTTTTTCTTTGTGAGAAGCTCTATTTCCTCGTCCAAAGCCTTCAATTTCGCCTTTCCTTGTTCAAGCGTTTCGGAAAGCTCATCCTTCCTTTGGGAGATCCTGTCCCTTTCGGCTGTATAGGTTTCCATCTCAATATCATAGACACCAAGCCGCTCATTCATGCTTGCTTCTTGTGCCTCTGTCTGTCTTAATTCGGCCTTTACCTGCTCTTCCTTTATACGAAGCGACTCACCTGTCTGCCGCATTTCATCAAGGCTCTTCTCCTGTAATGAGACATCATTCTTTATCGATCTTACATGATTTTCAAGTTGGTGTGTCTTTTGTTCCATGGTTACAAGCTTTTCTTTAATATCCTCCAATTCGCCTTTTCGGCTTAGAAGAGAATTGTTCTTCTGCTTGATGGTTCCACCGGTCATCGATCCACCCGGATTGACGACATCCCCTTCGAGGGTTACGATTCGATACCGGTATTGGAGGAGCTTTGCAAGTTGGTTTGCGCCTTTCAATGTTTTTGTGATGACCACGCTGCCCAATAAATTTTCAAATATATTTTGGTAGGCAGAATCGAATTTGATCAAATCTGCACCAAGTCCTACGAATTCATCATGCTGGCTAAGCATATGAACTTGAGATGATGCCAATTTTTTGCTCTTCAATACGCTCATCGGAAGAAAAGTTGCCCTGCCATATTGATGCTTTTTAAGAAAAGCGATTGCTTGTCTTCCGTGATCTTCTGTTTGGACTACTACATGCTGCATGGAACTTGCAAGCGCTGTTTCCATTGCAGTTTCAAATTCCTTCGGGACCTTTACAAGCTCTGCAACGGCGCCTTCAATTCCCGGCAGTTTGTTGCTGCGGGCCTTCAGGACTTCCCTGACCCCTTGAAAGAATCCTGTATATTCTTCTTCCATTTCCTCAAGCATTTCTTTTCGGGATTTTGATTTCTGCAAATATTGGTATGCTTGATAGAGTGTTGTTTCCTGCTTTTGATATTGATTTCTAAGCGATTCCAATTTTTGCTTGGCTTCCCGGAATGAGTGAACCTGTACCTCGAGCTTCTCCTTGATCCCCGACAATTCCTGCTGATGGAACTGCTTCTCTTCAAGGATCTTCTTTCTCAGCTCAATATATTTTTGGTTTTCTGCATCCAATTTTTCATTTCTGGATAGCTGTTGGGTCAATTGTTGGTCCAAGTATTGAAGTTCATTTTTTGAGGATGCTTGGCCATTCAGCAATTCGATATAATCGCTTTTCAACGATTCAATTCTTTCTTCAATATTTGCATCAAATTGCTGAATTAATTCATTTTTTTCACGGAGTGCATTTTTAAGGTTCTCCGCTTCTTCCTTCTGGAGTGCAAGCTCCTGTTCATACAACAGTTTCTGCTCCTCCAGCTCCTTTTGTTTCAGTGCTGCCTCTTCAATATTCTTCTGCAGTTGTTCTTTGTTCTGCGAAGCATTTTTTTGGCGCTCCTTCAAGACCTCTTTCCGTCCTTCCAACTTTTCCAGTTCTTCACTGGCTGTTAGAAGTGCCTGCTGCAGACCGTTTATGGATTCATCCAGCGCGCCCAATCGATCGCGGGTCCCGGCCAAATTCGCTTCACGCTGATTAATTTCAGCAGAATATTCGCTCTCTTGCTGCTGGTGCTGTTCAAAATCTTCTTTTAACTTTTCCCATCTTCTATGTAATTCTTCAATATCCTGGACCGTCAAGGCTACTTCATACTTTTCAAGCTCTTCTTTTTTCTCCAAATAGTCCTTTGCCATGGAGGCCTGAATTTTGAGTGGTTCTACCTGCCCTTCCAATTCATGAAGGATATCATTGACACGATTAAGGTTTTCCTGCGTTTCGAATAAACGCGTCTCAGCCTTCTTTTTTCGTGTCTTATACTTTAAAACCCCTGCAGCCTCTTCAAAGATGCTTCTTCTGTTTTCAGCCTTGCTATTGAGGATCTCCTCCACTTTTCCTTGGCTGATGATCGAAAAAGCTTCACGGCCCAACCCTGAATCCATGAAAAGATCGATGATGTCCTTTAATCTGCAAGACTGTTTATTTATTAAGAATTCACTATCACCCGAGCGGTACACACGTCTTGTAACGCATACTTCGAAATAATCGATGGGAAGAAAGCGGTCTTCGTTATCCAAAGTAAGCGAAACCTCGGCGAAATTCAATCCTTTACGTGAGTCGCTCCCTGCAAAGATGATATCCTCCATTTTTGCTCCACGAAGGGATTTTGCCGATTGCTCACCCAATACCCATCTGATACTATCGGTAATATTGCTTTTTCCACTACCGTTGGGACCGACGACTGCGGTTACCCCCGGGACAAAATCAATGGAAATCCTTTCTGCAAATGACTTAAATCCAACTACGTCCAAGTGTTTGAGGAACATAAGTCTTCCCCCTGCTTTCATCTATTTTCAAAAAGGAGCGGGGAATGTCATTGCCCTAACGGCAAGTTCTGTACATCCCGCTCCTAGATTAATGCTGTTGATTCACTTTTAATTTTTCCAATGCCATTTGGGCTGCATGCTGTTCTGCTTCTTTTTTTGAACGGCCTGTCCCCGTTCCCAGGATTTCTTGATTCAACGAAACCTGTGACACAAATTCACGGCTATGGGCTGGCCCTTTTTCTTGAAGGACTTTATACTCGATCAGACCCGCACCGTCCTTTTGAATGACTTCCTGCAACTGGCTTTTATAATCCATCACATGAGAAAAAGCACCTTCATTAATTTTTGGATAAACAACCTTTTCCAAAAATGATATGACCGTTTCTAGATCTTGATCAAGGTAAAGGGCACCTATGAATGCTTCAAAGACATCCGCCAGCAATGCCGGCCTTTCCCTTCCACCTGTCATTTCTTCGCCTTTCCCCAATAGGACGAGCTTGCCGAAGTTCAATTCATGGGCAAAGGTAACAAGAGAAGGTTCACAGACGATTGCCGCCCGCAACTTGGTCAATTCTCCCTCACTCATTGTCGGGTATTTGTTATAAAGGTACTTCGACACCGTTAATTCCAATACAGCGTCACCTAGAAACTCCAACCTTTCATTATCTTCAAACGGTTTGCGTCGATGCTCATTCACATAGGATGAATGGGTAAAAGCTTGCTTCAACAGCTGCTCATTATGAAAGGAAATGCCGATTCCCTTCTGAAATTCCTTAAATGCTTCGCTCATCTTATGTAAGCTGCGTTTCTCTTTTTCTCTGTTTGACTTACGCATAGGTCCTCCACCTTGCTAAATAATTTCAATAAAACACATAAAACAAGTTTATTCCAAATTAAGCTCAAGCGCAAAGGGTATCCGTATTTTTTGTTTGATTCTTTTAACAGACCAATGCAACTAAAAGGCTAAAAAATACGAAAGGGCTGACCACAAATTACTTAGCGACCTTCTCCCCTTAAACTGCAGCGATGTGCAAAAGTGATGAATGGTTGCCGAGCATCTCATGGCCAGCCTTTTAAAAAATTATCGTCCTAACGATTAAGCATTTGCTTTTATGTAATTCACAGCGTCTCCGACTGTGGCAATTTTTTCAGCATCATCGTCAGAAATTTCCATGTCAAACTCGTCTTCAAGTTCCATAACCAATTCAACTACGTCTAAGGAATCAGCTCCTAAATCATCTTTAAATGAAGCTTCAAGAGTTACTTGGGACTCGTCAACACCAAGACGATCAACGATAATTTTCGTTACGCGATCTAATACTTCTGCCATTGTGCTCACCTCCCCTCAAGTCATTATAGAGTATTTCCTCAAAATAATAAATGATAGATTTTTTTTCTTGCTTATTACATGACCATTCCGCCATCAACATGAAGCGTTTGCCCTGTCATATAATTAGCTGCGTCAGATGCAAGGAACGTCACTACCTTGGCAATATCCTTTGGTTCGCCGAATCTTGCAAGCGGGATTTGCTTGAACATTTCCGCCTTTACCTCTTCAGATAGTTTATCCGTCATGTCAGAAGAAATAAAACCAGGGGCGATGGCATTCACGGTAATACCCCTCGATGACAGCTCTTTTGCCGTCGTTTTTGTTAAGCCGATGACACCAGACTTTGCTGCAACATAATTAGCCTGTCCAGCGTTGCCGCTTACACCGACAATGGAAGAAATGTTGATGATCCTGCCGGACCGTTGTTTCATCATTTGTCGCGTAACAGCCTTTGTACACAAGAATACACCTTTTAGGTTCGTATTTATGACATCATCCCATTCATCTTCCTTCATTCGCATGATGAGATTGTCACGTGTGATCCCGGCATTATTCACCAAAATGTCCATCTGACCAAATCGATTGATCGTTTCCTTTACCATATTCTGCACTTGCTCTCCATCAGCCACGTTGCATTGTATAGCGATTGCTTCCCCGCCAAGAGACTTGATTTCGTCCACTACTTCGTTGGCCTTCGCTTCACTCCCGGCGTAGTTCACCGCAACCTTTGCACCTTCCTTGGCAAGCTCAATGGCGATCTCACGCCCGATCCCTCTTGAACCTCCGGTTACAAGCGCAACTTTCCCTTGTAAATTCATTGTGACTCCTCCTTTAAAGAAGACATTACAGATTCCAAACTCTCCATATCTTGAATGGAATACGTCTTGACCCTGCGATTGACTTTTTTGATCAAACCGGACAATACTTTTCCGGGTCCGATTTCAATAAATGTATCGACACCTTGAGCTAGCATCGTCTCAACCGTATCCTCCCATAAAACCGGAGAATATAATTGTTCTATCAGCTTTTCTTTAATCTCTTCTGAATTTTTCATCGGCTCTGCCGTTACATTGGCGACGACCGGAATCTGTGCATCCTTCACGTCCACTTCCTCAAGTATTGAAGCGAACTTTTCCGCAGCCGGCTTCATCAATTCGGAATGAAACGGTCCGCTGACTTGAAGTGGGAGCACACGTTTTGCACCATTTTCCTTAGCTTGTTCCGAGGCAAGCTCAACGCCTTTTGCAGTTCCTGAAATGACAATTTGGCCAGGACAATTCAAATTTGCAAGCTGCACGGAATTCCCTTGTGCTGAAACATCATCGGTAACTTTCTTTAATGCCTCGCGGTCCATTCCAAGTACGGCAGCCATCGTTCCTTCACCATTTGGAACTGCTTCTTCCATCAATTCCCCTCTTTTTCTCACAGCATACACGCCATCTTCAAATGATAAAGCGCCTGCCGCAACAAGTGCTGAGTATTCCCCTAAACTGTGGCCTGCGGCGAAGTCTGCCATAATGCCTTCTTCTTTTAGCGCCTCTAGGATGGCAATGCTCGTTGTAAGCAAAGCAGGCTGGGCATTCGTTGTCAAAGTCAGGTCTTCTTGAGGTCCGTTAAAGATCAACTGGGATAACGAAAATCCCAATCTTTCATCTGCTTTGCGAAAAATTTCCTTGGCCCCATTATGATTATCAACTACATCTTTTCCCATTCCAACTGTCTGAGATCCTTGGCCGGGAAATACAAAAGCGATTTTGCCCATTACGTTTTCCTCCTTTGGTATTTATTGTTTGATTATCGTTTTTATCTTTTCAGGGACATCGTGCTTGACCATTTCCCTTGTTTGTCTGACGGCATTGTAGAGAGCCCTGGCGTTTGAAGATCCATGTGCTTTTACCACAGGGGTTTTTAATCCGAAAAGTGCTGCGCCCCCATACTCTGAATAATCCATTTTCCCCTTTAGTTTCATCAAATCGGATTTGATCAAGCCGGCAGCGATTTTGCTTTTTAAATTGCTGGTGAGTGTATCCTTTAACATCGAAAATACAGACATAGCCGTCCCTTCGAGTGTTTTCAATACCATATTGCCTGTGAATCCATCGGTTACCACTACATCTGCTGGTCCATGAAGCAGATCCCTGGATTCTACATTTCCAATAAAATTAATGGATTGACCGGCTTTCAGCAGTTTGAATGCTTCCTTGGTCAATTCATTTCCTTTTTTCTCCTCGGTGCCGATATTTAATAAGCCTACTCGCGGATTCGCGATTCCCCTGACTTTTTCAGCATAAACGGAACCCATTACCGCATATTGCAATAAATGCTCCGGCTTTGCATCTGCATTCGCTCCAAGGTCGAGCATCACGAAACCTTTTTCGTCCAAGGTCGGCAGGGTCGGGGCAAGGGCTGGTCTTTCTATTCCTTCAATTCTGCCGACAATGAATAATCCAGCAGCCATTAACGCCCCTGTATTCCCGGCTGAGACGCAGGCATCCGCTTTACCGTCGGCAACAGCTTGTGCCATCATCACCATGGAAGAATTTTTTTTGCGGCGAACGGCCCTGACAGGCTCATCTGTACCTAAAATGACTTCATCGGAATGGATGATTTCCAAGCGGGGTACATCACCATCTATGTATTTCATTATTTCATCTTTCACACCGTAAAGGATGATTTCAAGATCCTGAAATTCCTTCACTGCGCTTAACGCCCCTAATACGATCTCTTTTGGAGCGTGGTCTCCACCCATTGCGTCAATGGCAATCTTCATCATGATTCATCCTTTGTCTTCTTATTCGAGCGATACATTTCAAAATTTCCTTTAAACACCATTTCCTGGCCAACATAACTGACAACTTCAACCATCGTCCGGCCCTGTTCCTTAAATGTTTCCGTAACCCGTGCTTTTGCAACGACCCTTTCCCCTTCTTTAACCGAACGGGTAAATTGTATTGCTGCTTTCGCGGTTAATGCCAATTCATCGTTGATGACAGCGACTGCCAGTGAATTGGCCTGTGCAAAGAGGTGATGCCCCCTTGCGATCAAGTTTCGCTGGAAAACATGTTCTTTGCGGACATCAAAGATGGAAATGGCATTTTGGTCTAATTCTATATCAATGATTTCCCCAATGACCTCTTCAAGCGGAAGGGATTTCACTTCATCTTCGAAGCTTTTTTCTGCCACACTTTTAATCCGTTCCCTCAATTCAGGAATGGCAAGCTCCAGCCTGTCCAAACGTATCGTCTGGACACTTACAGAAAATTTTTCAGCCAGATCTTCATCAGTGATGAATGGATTTTCTTTTATTGTTTCGATTAACTGGCGTTGTCTATTTTTTTTAGAAACTCTCATGGAATAAACACCATCTTTAATAGTAGGATAGTATCCAACTGAATTAACTATTAGGACTTGGTACTAATAGTAGTATATGATTAAAAAAATCAGAATGCAAGGAAATTCCCCCTGCATCCTGATCAATCAGTCTAGCTTTTCTCCATTCAAAACGCCTGTCCTCTCCAAGTAAGCTCTTAAACTTTCATACTCGGATGACGTCCAAAATTCTTCTGAATCTATCAACGTTTTTGCATCATTCCTGGCAATTTCCAGAGCTCGATAATCATGGATCATATCTGCCACCTTAAAATCAGGAAGCCCGCTTTGCTTTTTGCCAAAAAAGTCCCCTGGCCCTCTCAATTCAAGGTCTTTTTCACTAAGCACGAACCCATCATTTGTTTCGGTCATGATTTTCATCCGTTCTTTGCCGACTTCTGTTCTTGGGTCAGCGAGCAGGATGCAGTAGGACTGTTCGCTCCCCCTGCCGACACGCCCTCTCAACTGGTGCAGCTGCGCCAATCCGAACCGCTCTGCATCATATATCATCATCATTGTTGCATTCGGGACATTGACGCCGACCTCGACAACTGTTGTAGAAACGAGCAGCTGGACAGCATTTTCGCTGAACTCCTTCATGACCATTTCCTTTTCATCCGAGGAAAGGCGTCCATGCATGAGTCCAACTTTATATTTGCTTTGAAAGTGCTGGGAAAGCATATTATATACATCGATTGCATTTTGGACGTCAAGCTTATCAGATTCTTCAATCAGTGGACAGATGACATAGGCTTGATGGCCATTTGCCAATTCTTTTTCGACAAACCCCAATACTCGGTCAAGCATATCGTGCTTTGCCCAATAGGTTTCAATCGCCTTTCTTCCTGCAGGCATTTCATCTATGATCGAAACATCCATTTCCCCAAAGACAGTGATTGCCAATGTTCTCGGAATGGGGGTCGCCGTCATGAAAAGAACATCCGGATTTTCTCCTTTTTCCCTCAATACTCGCCTTTGCTCCACGCCGAACCGGTGCTGTTCATCGGTGATGACCAAACCGAGGTTGTCAAAAACCACTTCTTCTTGAATCAAGGCATGCGTACCGATCAAGACGTCAATCTCACCTGCTGCACAGCGCTCCAATATTTCTCTGCGCTTCTTGCCTTTTACCGAACTCGTCAGCAAAGCGATTGTCAATCCTGATGGGGATAGAAGCTCAAATAGAGATTCTGCATGCTGCTCGGCTAAGATTTCCGTTGGGACCATCAAGGCACCTTGGAATCCCGCCGTAAAGGATGCAAACAAGCCGATTGCCGCTACAACTGTCTTGCCAGATCCGACATCCCCTTGAAGGAGCCTGTTCATTCTGTATGGGGATTTCATATCCTTGCATATTTCGTTCACAACCCTTTTTTGTGCGTTCGTCAACGGGAACGGCAAGCTCGATATAAACTTTTTCAATCTCTTTATATCATAATTCTGGGATATACCGCTTGTCTGTTCACGTTCAAACTTCCTTAGGGCCTGCATTTTTAATTGAAAGTACAGGAATTCTTCATACACAAAACGTCTTCTTGCTTGTTTCATATCTTCCTGTGAAGATGGAAAATGCATGGACTTCATTGCTAATAGCCGGTCTTGAAGCTTATACATGCTCTTGAGGCTTTCAGGAATGTTTTCTCTGATTTCATGACCGAATTCTTTTAGGGCCAAACCTATGAACTTCCTTAAAGCCTTGACACTAATCGAACCTTTTGTTGAATAAACCGGTTCGAAATCCGTTTTTTTTATGTGAGGGCCGTTATGAAACTCCAATGCCGTAATCGTTTGTCTATGCTGATCCCATTTTCCGGAAATCGTGACCGTTTCGTTGATCTCCATTTTGGATTTCAAATAAGGCTGGTTGAAAAATACGACCTTAATCAAATATCTCCCTGCCAGAATTCTTACAGTCAGCCTTGATTTTTTTCTTCCAAAATACATAAGAGAAGGCTCACTATGAACCTTCCCTTCAACAGTAACTCTTTCCTCATGCTGTGCATCGGCAAGGTCCTTTAGTCGGTAGTCTTCGTACCTATACGGAAAATAATCAAGGAGATCTTGAATCGTGAATATCCCCATGGCAGCAAGCGACTCTTCCGTTTCCTGGCCGATCCCCTTCAAAATTGAAACAGACGATTGTAACCCTTTGCTAGCCACGTTTATTCAGCGGTATTCCAAAGATCTTGGCTTCAAGTTCCCGACCGGTTGGAGTGGCCGCCAAACCTCCCTGTGCAGTTTCTTTCAGTGCTGTCGGCATCGATTGGCCGATCTTGAACATTGCATCAATGACTTCATCGCACGGTATCCGGCTTGTGACCCCGGCAAGTGCCATATCGGCAGCCACCATCGCATTTGCTGCTCCCATCGCATTTCTTTTCACACAAGGGACTTCTACAAGACCTGCCACAGGATCGCAAACCAATCCGAGCATATTTTTGAGTGTTATTGCCATCGCCTCTGCAGACTGCGCAGGGGTTCCGCCTGCCATTTCAACGATGGCAGCAGCAGCCATCCCAGCCGCTGATCCAACCTCCGCCTGACATCCGCCTGCCGCTCCTGAAATAGAAGCATTATTGGCAACGACAAATCCGAAGGCGCCAGCAGCAAATAGAAAACGAATCATTTCTTCACGTGTTGGATTTAATTTCGCTTTTACCGCAAACAATGTACCAGGCACCACCCCTGCTGATCCTGCCGTTGGGGTGGCACATATCGTTCCCATCGCCGCATTTACTTCATTTGTCGCAACCGCTTTGCTGACAGCATCCAAAATCGTTTCACCAGAAAGGAATTGACCCTTTTCAATATATTTTTGAAGAAGGACCGCATCGCCGCCTGTCAAACCTGAATGAGACTTCACCCCTTGAATCCCACGCTCCACAGCCTGTTCCATCACTTCAAGGTTTCGATCCATGAAGGACATGATGTCCTCCCTCGTTTTTTGTTTTACTTCCATTTCTTGTTCAATCATGATTTCCGATACTTTTTTGTTTTGACTCTCGGCTAGTTCGACTAGCTCTGCAACATTTCGAAACATACACAATAACCTCCCTTGCGCTTTGTAAGCGCTGCCACAATCTTAATTAATCAACGATTCTTGTTACTTGAGTAATGTTTGGAAGTGATTTCAGTTCCTCGATAACGGCGTCGTCGATCATCGAGTCCACTTCAATCGTCATCAGTGCCATTTGGCCTTTTTCCTTTCGAGACACATCCATTTGACCGATGTTAAGTTCATATTTTGCCAATATATTGGAAACCGATGCAATCGCCCCAAAACGGTCATTATGGACGACCAGGATGGCAGGATGATGTCCTGAAAGCTTAAGTTGGAATCCATTGAGCTCGGTGATTTCAATTTTCCCGCCGCCGATGGATATACCAACAAGCTCCAATTCACCCAAATCGTCGCCCAATTTAATTCTTGCAGTATTTGGATGATCGCTGATTGCTTCTTCCTCACGAAATTTGATTTTCATCTTCTTTTCTTTCGCTATTTCCAATGCATTGATGATCCGTTCATCAAAGGTATCGAAATCGAGCAGACCACCGACTAATGCTACATCCGTTCCGTGCCCTTTATATGTCTTGGCAAAAGACCCATATAAGGAAATATCCGCCCATTTAGGCTCTCTTCCAAACAAGCTCCTGGCAACACGGCCAATCCTTGCCGCCCCTGCTGTATGTGAACTTGAAGGACCTATCATTACAGGACCGATAATATCAAAAACACTTTTATATTTCATCGCAATTCCCCCTTGATGACAGAAAAAAATAAAAACATGCCAACATACTAAATAGAAGGGGAGTTCCCTTCTATTTAGTATTATATCCTATTATTCAATTGAAAAGATAAAGGAATATAACGGCTGCTTTCCATTATGAACCTCAATCTCCAAATCATCAAATTTTGCCTCGATCATGGCAACCAGCTCGTCCACTTCGCCCTCTTCAACGTCTTCACCGAAAAGGATCGTGAGGATCTCGGAATCTTCATCAATCATTTTTTCCAATAAATTGAACGCAGCCGGGATTTTTTCACGGTTTGTCCCGATGATTTTGCCATCCGCTATTTCCATATAATCATTCTTAGTGATCGCAATGTTGTCAATCGTAGTATCACGAACAGCGTATGTGATCTGACCGGTTTTGACATGCTCCATCGCATCTACCATAGATTGTTTGTTATCTTCAAGGCTTCCTGAAGGGTTGAAGGCAAGCAATGCCGAAAGTCCCTGTGGAACAGTTTTGGATGGAACGACAACTACGTCGCACTCTGCCACTTCAGCAGCTTGATCTGCAGCCATGATGATATTTTTATTGTTTGGCAGGATGATGACTTTATTTGCATTTACACCTTTGATTGCCTTCAGGATATCTTCTGTGCTGGGATTCATCGTTTGTCCGCCTTCGATGACACCAGTGGCGCCGATGCTCTTGAACAATTCTGAGATCCCATCACCCATGGCAACTGTCACAATGCCATAATCCTGTTTCTCAAGGCTTTTCTTTTGGACATGTTCGGTCTGAAGCTTCGCATGGGTTTCCCCTACTATGCCGCTGTGCTGCTCACGCATATTCTCGATCTTGATTTTGATCAACGAACCATAGCGCTGACCATAGTCCAATACCTTTCCAGGTGTTTCTGAATGAATATGCACTTTAGCTAATTCGTCATCTGAGATAACGAGCAGGGAATCCCCAAATGCACTTAAATCATTTCTGAACTGCTCTTCCGAGAAAGGATTGCTTTTTGTTTTAGCCTCTTCAAATCGGACCATGAATTCCGTACAATACCCAAATTCAATATCCTCGGTATTCATGAAACCTTGAACACTTTTGTGATGCTCCGCATTGACCAATTCATCCATTGAAGGCTGCGAAGATGGTACGTCTGGCAATTTTTCTCCCGTCAATTCGGCCAAAAAGCCCTCGTATACGCAAAGCAAACCTTGTCCACCACTGTCGACAACCCCTACTTCCTTTAATACCGGCAAGAGTTCAGGCGTACGGTTTAATGAAGCTTTTGCTTCCTTTACAACCTCTTTCATCAATTTGATGAGGTCTGTTTCCGTTTCAGCCGCTTTGACTGCTGCATTCGCTGCATCTTTTGCTACGGTGAGGATCGTTCCTTCAACAGGCTTCATGACTGCTTTATAAGCAGTATTCACACCCGCTTCCAAGGCATGTGCGAAATCCATGGAAGTGATGGTAGATTTACTTTCAATTTCCTTTGAGAAGCCCCTGAATAACTGGGATAGGATCACTCCCGAGTTCCCGCGTGCCCCCATCAATAATCCTTTTGCCAATGATGAAGCCACCTTGCCAATATGGGATTGAACATTATTCTGGACTTCCTTTGCCCCGGAAGTCATCGATAAATTCATGTTCGTTCCTGTGTCTCCATCTGGGACTGGAAAGACGTTAAGGGCATCAACCATATTAGCATTTGCGGCTAAGTTGTTGGCGCCTTGAACCACCATTTCTGCAAAACGCTTCCCATCCAATACTGTAATCGACACGAATCTTTTCCTCCAATCTATGAGTTCGTTACACGAACTCCCTGAACAAAAATATTTACTGACTCAACTGCTAACCCGACTGTTTTATTCAGCGTGTATTTTACTTTCGATTGCACATTATGAGCAACTTCCGAAACCTTGGTCCCATAGCTGACGATAATGTACATATCTATATGTACTTCATCTTGCTCCTGCCGAACGATCACGCCTCTTGTGAAATTTTCTTTGCGAAGAATATCGGTTAAGCCATCTTTGATTTGATTTTTAGATGCCATTCCGACAATTCCATAACAATCGATTGCCGCCCCGCCGGCAATAGTAGCTATTACTTCATTTGAAATATCAATTTGTCCGAATTTCGTTTTTAATTCGATGGACATGAGTCGTTCCCCCTTTGGATTATACTCCTTGGATAATGACATTTTACTATATCTCAAACATTTTTAAAAGTAGAGCCTTGATGCACTCTATCATTCCAGTACTTCATGGGAATGTCAAGGTAATTTTCTTGAAAGGTTATTATTGAAGTATTGCATTCTCAAAGGTTGTGTGATAAATTATTAAAGTATCTTTGAAGAAATTGAAATGATGAAACGAACAAATATTTCATCTTCACAAGTGAGGAGGGAATTCAATGCCAAAAAAATGCGTAGTAACTGGTCGTAAAGCTCGTTCAGGTAATGCACGTTCACATGCTATGAACGCTACAAAACGTAGCTGGGGCGCTAACCTTCAAAAAGTTCGCATTCTTGTAGACGGAAAACCTAAGCGTGTATGGGTTTCTGCAAGAGCACTAAAATCAGGTAAAGTTGAACGCGTATAATTGCGTATAAAAATAAAGCATCCGGTAATGACGGATGCTTTATTTTTATATTCGGGTGATTTTTGCTTTTGTGTATACAATCAACTTCCACATGCACGGGCAACACAAAAAGGCGCACCTGATCGGATGCACCTCATTGATCTTTATTTCACATTTAAATCATTCCAAGGAAATTCGGAACCATGATTTCCCCGGCCTCTTTCCCCTTTGCAAGCCTTTTAACTATTTCAGCCTTTCTTAAAGGTCCCGAGCATGGCCCTGACTAAACCACCCAGTATTTTTGGCAATTTAATCGTATAAAATTTCATGATTGTCCCTCCCCATCCTTCTAAACCTCTACATTCAATTGTTATCCATACATCTTATTCAAACCATGAAGATTTGTAAGCAGATTAATTCGGCAACGGAAGTCAGTCCCGACTTCTTACCATCATTAATATGCCTTCTGAAAACGAAAAAGTACCATGATTTTGTATAAGTTCATTACTAATACATAGTGTTGAGCCGCGAAAAATATGTCTATTACTTAAAGGATAGCGAAAGCCTTTCAAGGTTATGCCCTTTACCTCCGAGGTGATCGGGATATACGAAACATAGCTCATTCCATTGATTGCTTCCAAAGAATATTCACCTGCTGGATGCACTGATATGATGTTCTTTCTGTCGATCATTTCAATGGGGGAAGGCCAGGAAAGAAAAGGTTCTTTCGATAACAGCATCGCATTGGCCATATAATGGTCCAATCGCCCTCCAGTAGCGCCGAATATGTTGATCGAGCTGGGTTTTTGTTCAATGGCCCAATTAAGGGCAAGCTCCATATCCGTCTCGTCTTTTTCAGGGGTGAACACTTGGAATTGTTTTAAATTGGCTGCTTGAATGCTGTTCCATTCTTCTTCGGAAACAGAGTCAAAATCCCCGAATGCCCCATGTGGATGAATCCCTTTTGATAAAAGCCGATAAACCCCATGATCCACTCCAATCCAATAAGTATCCTTATCACAGGCTTCCAGTGGGGGTATGAACTGTTCTGGACCACCTGCTAAAATATTGATTTTCATTTTTTATGCTCACCTGCATTTCTTCTAAATAGGTAAGGCTGCTATTCTTCAAAAGTTGTGCAAGGTTGATTTCCCCTGAAGGTCGATTACCCAAGAGGCTGGCGGTGAGCCTTTCGGAGTCTAGCACCTTCCCCTCCAATCAACACCCATTGGTAATGATTATTTTAGAAAAACCTTTGAAAATTGCACCCATTGAGAAATGAGCCTTATGGAAAAAAGACTGCCGCATCAACATTAGCTTCCTTCATAGGAATACTAGATTGTGTTCTGCGCCAGCCTCTTTGTTTTCTTATATACCGGATTTCAATTTTTCAATTGCCGATTTTCTGTCTTCATGATTATAAATGGCAGAACCCGCGACAAATACATCAGCACCTGCCTGTGCACAAAGTTTGATCGTTTCGGAGTTGACGCCTCCATCAACTTCGATTTCAACATTTAAATTTTTCTCCTTGACCAGTCGGCTCACTTTCTCTATTTTCGGAAGGACGGAATGAATGAACTTTTGCCCTCCGAAGCCCGGATTAACCGTCATGAGCAGCACCAAGTCAACATCCTCAATGACGTGTTCGATCATTTCAACCGGAGTTGCCGGATTCAACACGACGCCTGCTTTGACGCCAAGGGATTTGATATGTTGAATGGTCCGATGCAGATGCTTGCAGGCTTCTGCATGGACGGAAATGTAATCGGCCCCTGCTTTGGCAAAGGCATCAAGAAATGCATCCGGGTTCTCGATCATGAGATGGACATCAAGCGGCAGCTTTGTGATCGGCCGGATTGCCTCCACAATCAATGGACCAATGGTGATATTCGGTACAAAGTGGCCATCCATCACGTCGACGTGGATATAGTCTGCACCACCAAGTTCAACGTCCTTTATTTCTTCTCCCAATTTTGCAAAGTTTGCAGATAGGATCGATGGGGCAATTTTCATATCAATACCTCGGCTTTCTATCTTTTATTTCCTCAAAAAACTGTTTATAGCTGTCGTAGCGATACGATGCAATGTCACCCATTTCCACCGCTTCCTTCACTGCACATTTTGGTTCATTCATATGAAGGCAGCCGCGGAATTTGCAGTCCTGGCTTGCCTTCGATATTTCTGGAAAGCAGTGTCCGAGCTGTTCCACTTCAAGCTCCTGGAATTCCAGCGAGCTGAAACCAGGAGTGTCTGCGACGAGGCCATTTCCGATCTTTATTAATTCAACGTGGCGCGTCGTGTGCTTTCCGCGCCCTAAATGCGAAGAGATGCCACTCGTTTTCAGTTGAAGCTCTGGATCGATTGCATTGAGCAAAGATGACTTCCCAACACCTGACTGCCCTGCGAATACAGAAATTTGATCCTGCAAATGAGGTTTCAAAATCTCCAACCCTTCTTCCGTTTCAGAAGAAGTCAACAGGACGGAATACCCGATCGATTGATAATCCTTCACATACTCCGCAATTTCTTCTGATTCGGCATCTTGCAATAAATCAATTTTGGTAATGCAGATCAGCGGTGTGATTTCATTTGATTCCACTAGTACAAGGAAGCGATTCAACAAACCCGGATTGAAATCCGGTTCAACCGCCGAAAAAACCAGTATCGCCTGATCGACGTTCGCAATCGGAGGCCTGACCAATTCATTCTTTCTTTTCAGTACCTCCATGATATATCCTTCTTGATCATTTTCCGCTTGAAAGACGACATGGTCGCCGACAAGCGGTGTGATTTTATTTTTTCGGAAGTTGCCTCTTCCGCGACATTGCGTCACGTTATCGTCCTTGTCAATCACGTAATAAAAACCACTCAATGCCTTTATGATTTTTCCTTCTGGCATAACACATCTCCTTAAGGAAGCTTATTCTTCTGGATTGGGAACCTCGCCTTCTTCATACACGGTACCGTCCCTGACAATTCTATAATGACCAGTTTCTCCCTGCTTTAAAGTGAATTCCATATGGATATCCTTGTCTTCAGTTATATCATATGATTGGTCTAAATCTGATATCTTTCGGTTCATATCCTCAATATAGACTTGAACGGTTTGCGGCTTTCCATCCTCTGTCGGCTCATATTTGACGGTCACGTTTTTTTCTTTCGTTTTTGGCGGAATCTCTTTAGGACCTTTAGAGAATGTTACTATAATATGATCGCCTTTCTTCACTTTTGTATTTGGAGCGGGATCCTGTGACATGACCTGTCCTTTTGGAACAGTATCTGAATAGTCTTCTTTCTCCTCGGCCGAAAGCCCTTCTCGGTCGATATAATTCTTTACTGCATTTTCAGGATAGTTTGTAAGGTCCTCCAGCGGAAATTCCGCTGGACCCTTGCTGACGGTAAAAGTAATTTCCGTTTCTTCCGGGATGACTTCATCGCCTTCATTCGGATCCTGATCGATGATCGTTCCTACGTCTTCATTACTGTTTTGCGTTTCCTCTTTCACCTTAAAACCTTTTGCTTCAAGGATAGGTTTGACTTGATCGAATTGCTGGCCATTGTAGTCATCCATTGTGACCTTTTCTTTGCCTGTGCTGATGTAAAGCTTGATTTTGCTGCCTTCTGTGGCGTAGTTCCCGCCAGTAGGATCCGTTTTGATCACATCCCCTTCTGGAACGGTATCATCGGGAATTTGAATGCTTTTTCCCGGGTCAAAACCAGCTTCATAAATGGAAGAAATCGCTTTTTCCAAAGACATTCCCTGGACATCGGGAACTTCAACCCTTTTTGGGCCAAGCATGCCGGGAAGGTATAAAAAAGCCAGTAATCCCAAGATCAGTATGGCAAGAATACCGGTCACCACCCATGGCCATTTCTTCTTCTTTTTTTTATTTTTCTTAGAATCCTTTTTCCCCGTTGTCACAGGTGCCGTATCCTCGACATCATTATCGACAGCTTCATGAACCCGTGTTTCGTCAAGGTTATATGGTCTATCATTCGTGATGACAGGAATGGCTTTCGTTGCATCATCATCCACAGGGATGAAGAATTTCGGCTCATTCAGTCGATCCGGATTCAAGGCTGTATCCAAATCCGCTTCCATTGCTTCGACGCTTTCGTATCGCTGAAACGGATCCTTTGCAGTCGCCTTCAGCACAATATTCTCGACACTCTGAGGAACTTGATCGTTCCAGCGCCTCGGAGATGGGGTTTCTGATTGAAGATGCTTCAAAGCAATCGAAACCGCCGATTCCCCCGAAAACGGCAGCCTGCCAGTCAACAATTCAAACATGACGATCCCGAGTGAATAAATATCCGACTTTTTCGTCGCCATCCCTCCCCTGGCTTGTTCCGGGGATAAATAATGGACAGACCCCAACACCGAGTTGGTCTGGGTGATGGAAGTGGCGCTTAAGGCCATGGCAATTCCGAAGTCAGTGATTTTCACATTCCCATCATGGTCGACAAGAATATTATGCGGCTTGATATCCCGGTGGACGATATGGTTTTCGTGCGCATGGGTTATCGCAGACGTCAGCTGCTTCATGATATCCACCGATTTTTCAATGGATATCGGATAGTTTTGTGCTATGTATTGTTTAAGCGTCATGCCCTCAACATATTCCATGACGATATAATAGATATCATCCTCTTCGCCTACATCATAAATACTGACGATATTAGGATGTACAATGCTCGTAGCAGACTGCGCTTCCCTTTGAAATCTTTTAATGAATTCTTCTTCATTTGCAAAATCCAAGCGCAATATTTTCACTGCAACGTCCCGGTCTAAAATCATATCCCTTGCCAAGTAGACATTTGCCATTCCGCCGCCGCCGATCATATCTAGAATCTTGTAACGGCCGCTGATTCTTTTTCCAATTAACATCTACTTCACCCGCTTTCGCTGCCGGCTTGATATTCAACAATGACTAGAGTGATATTATCTTCTCCCCCATATTCATTTGCCAAGCCGATCATTCGATCAGCTTTTTCCTCCAAGGAAATCGATTCTTGAAGGATTTGGCCCATCTCACCCTCTGATAATTTATTCGATAAGCCATCAGAGCATAACAACAGAATATCGCCTTCTTCAAACGTAATCGTTTTAATATCTGCTTCCACATTCGGTTCAGTTCCAAGCGATTTAAGGATCCAATGTTTGCGTGGATGATGTTCAGCATCTTCTTTTGAGATCTGACCCAACCTAACCAATTCATTCACTAAGGAATGATCGCTCGTCAACTGCTGCAGCCCGAGATCATTCAGTATATAGACACGGCTGTCCCCGATATGGGCAATTGTGACAAACCTTTCATGGCAGATTGCGGCAACCAGCGTTGTCCCCATACCTTCACAATCTGGATTCTGATTGGCATGCTCATATATATGTCGATTGATCACCTTTACTTGGTCAGTCAGCCATGATTCAGCTTCGGATGGCGCATTCACTTTACTGCTTTGACTCCAAAGCTCGCTTATCTTCTCTTTCGTCATTTCACTTGCAACATCCCCGGCATTATGACCGCCCATCCCATCTGCCACAACGGCAAGGAGGTCGTTCTCTTCATTCCAAAACACCCCTCCATTATCTTCATTATGAAGGCGCAATTTACCGTGATCTGTTTTAAAGACAGCTTTCATAACCGTCACCTCGCTTCTTCCTTTGTCTCCTTGATACGAAGTTGACCACATGCTGCATTCCTGCATGGAGATGTCAACCAATGCCATTGGGCATCATCCATGGACTTCAACGCAAATTTACGCTAAAAGACTTTTTCTTGTTGTTTGGACATATCTCGTTCAGGATCGATCTAAAGAATAAAATGTATAAGTATTCCCATATAACCGCTTTTTTACTTTTACGACTCATGATTCCAATTCTCCTGCAAGAAAGAAACTTTTCAAAAAACTTTGTTTTTTATTTCTTACTTACACTCGCTATATAAAATCCATCACCGCCAAAGTCTTGAGGGAAAATTTGCATTTGGTGCCCATTGGCAAAAGGATGAACAGGTTCTGGAAGGTTACTGAGTGCAATAGGTTCAAAGTCGCTGTGGCTGTCGAGAAAATCCTGGACGGCTTTTTCATTTTCCCATTGATCCACTGTGCAAGTGCTGTATACAAGTATGCCATCTTTCTTTAATAGAGGGGCGACCGCATCCAGTATTGCATGTTGAATCTTCTGCAGTGCTTGAATATCGGAAGCTTTTTTCGAATATTTGATATCCGGCTTCCTTCTCAGAACCCCCAAGCCTGAGCATGGTGCATCCACGAGGATTCTGTCAAAGGTTCCTTCTTTGAATTTTTCCTGGACTTTCCTGCTGTCAAGTGTGTGACCTGCTATGTTCTCCAGACCCAGCCTTTTTGCATTTTGTACTATCAATTTCACTTTATGTTCATGGAGATCAAGGGAAACTACATTGCCGGTTCCATGAAGCTTCTCTGCGATATGCGTCGACTTTCCACCTGGTGCTGCACAAGCATCCAGCACATTCAATTGGTCTTCAAGTTGAAGTGCATAGGCTACCATCATGGAGCTTTCATCCTGAATCGTGCACAATCCTTGTTTATATGCATCTGAATGTGCGACATTCCCACGCAGGCTTTGGATCGCTTCCGGGAGGAGGGGGCTCTTTTCGACTACGAAGCCTTCCTCATTGAGAATCCGTACAAGTTCATCTCGGGAAATCTTCGTTGTGTTTACCCGGACTGTTTGATTGGGTGCAATTAGGTTGGCTTTACACATTTCCATTGTCTTATCCAAGCCGAACATCTCCACCCATCTTTCTGTCAACCAATATGGGTTGCTCGTTTCAATGGAGATTCTTTCAATTGGATCCTTGATTTCATCCATGCTCGGGATCCCTTTGCGCTGAAGATTTCTCAACACGCCATTCACCATGCTGGATATCCCTTTATGTCCTCTTTTTTTCGCGATTTCCACCGCTTCATATATAGCTGCCCTCTCAGGAATTTTATCCAAATAGACGATTTGGTAAAGAGAAAGCCTCAAAAGATTTAGCACCCATCCTTCGAGTTTTTTCCTATTCTTCAAAAATGGGTTTAAATAATAGTCCAACGTTAATTTTCTTTGGATGGTGCCATAGACGATTTCAGTCAATAACCCTACATCCGGCCCCTCAAGCTTGTTCCGCTCGATGGCATGATTCAGCAAAAGATTGCTGTATGATTGATTTTTTTCCACTGCTTCGATGACATCCAATGCAGCATCACGGACGTTTTTTTTCTGATTGCCCATTATGTTCATTCACCAAATTTCATTCCTGCTTCAATACCAGCCCCTGCTCCGCGCAAGTATGATTCGGCAGACATTTTTTTCTTTCCTGAAGGCTGGATCTCTGTCAGTTTTATTGCCGTACTGTTCCCGGTCCCCACTACGATACCGTCATGATCGATGTCAAGGATGACGCCGGGCTTCACCTGTTTGTAAGTATGAGCCTTTTCTCCCCACCAAATCTTCATAGGTGCACCGTCAAGAATAGAGTAGGCAACTGGCCATGGATTTAAACCTCTTATGTGGTTATAAATCTCTTCTCCCGTCTTGGTCCAATCGATCTTCTCTTGTTCACGTTTAATATTGGAAGCGAAGGTCGCTTTTGAATCGTCCTGAGGAATCGATTCCAGCTTTCCTTCCAGTAGTTCCGGGAGTGTTTCTGAAAGCAGCTTGGCACCTGCTTCGCTCAGCTTGTCATGCAAACTTCCTACGTTATCATTCTCTTCAATCGGTACTTCCACTTGTGTGAGGATATCCCCTGCATCCAGCTTTTCAACCATATACATGATGGTGATCCCTGTTTTCTTCTTTCCTTGGAGGATGGAATAATGAATCGGTGCTCCTCCACGGAGTTCAGGAAGCAAGGAGGCATGCACATTGATACAGCCATATTTAGGCGCATCCAGGAGTTCTTTCGGAAGAATCTGGCCGAATGCCGCTGTTACGATTAAATCCGGTTTCAGCTCAATGATCTTTTCCATCTCCGACTGCTGCTTGATTTTTTCTGGCTGATAAACAGGAATCCCGTGCTTTTCTGCCTCAGCTTTCACAGGTGGAGGTGTCATGACCTTTTTCCTCCCGACAGGACGGTCGGGCTGTGTCACTACCCCGATCAATTCATAGCCGTCATTTAAGATTTGCTGCAGTACCGGCACCGAAAAGTCGGGTGTTCCCATAAATACAATCTTTGTCATACTTCTTCATACCTTTCCAATTCTGCTTCATCGATATATTTGTTAACTTTCGAAGTGAATAAAATCCCATGCAAATGATCGATTTCATGTTGTATGGCCCTTGCCAAGAAATCTTCCGCTTCCAATAAATAGGCTTGGCCATTACGATCAAACGCCTTTATTCTTACGTAGTATGGACGGCTAACCTCCCCATAAAGGTTTGGAAAGCTTAGGCAGCCTTCGATTCCAAGCTGCTCGCCCTTCGTTTCCAGTATTTCCGGATTGACCATTTCGATTGTACCCGACTCTTCGTCAATTTCGACAATGGCGATTTGTTGGTCGATTCCGATTTGAGGTGCGGCTAACCCTACACCGTCTGCTTCGACCATCGTTTCATACATATCATCAAGCAGTTGATGAAGTTTCTCATCATATTCATTCACTTTCCTGCATTTTGCTTCCAATACTGCAGCCGGGTGTTCAACGATTTGAAGCACAGCCATAGGTGTTCCCCCATTCATCTTTTTTCTTGGCTTTTTTCATAAAGGTTTTTTGCAACTCATCAAAGGATGATTTCAGTTGATTTCCGCTGAAGGATGATCCAAAGAATCTCTCCTTGCCTGCTGAGCCTCCGGAGTCTCGCTCCTTCCGCTCCAATCAACATAATATAATGAGTTATTCTAAAGAAACAACCTTTGACGGATAGCAACTATACGAAAAGTGCCTTTATCATTTCACATCATCATATAAGGATTGATATCGATCGAGATCGCCAAACCATTTGAGGCTTGTGATTGATAATGTTCAATCACTTTTTTCAATGTTTCAACCAGTCCTGGTTCACGCTTGTATTTTATCAAACATTGGTAGCGATATCTATTCTTGATCCTAGGAATCGGAGAAGCTACCGGTCCAAGGACAATAGCTTCACTGGATAATCTCGATTGTACATATTTGGTGATCTTCTCTGCGGTGCTTACAACTTTCAGCAATTCTTCGTGGCTGATATTAATCAATGACAAATAATAGAATGGCGGATAGGATCCCATCTTTCTCATCATCATTTCCTGATGGTAAAACCGATCGTAATCCTGATCCCCTGCCAATACGATGCTATAGTGTTCAGGAGTATATGTCTGGATGACCACTTCCCCTTCCAACTCATGCCTGCCTGCCCTTCCGCTTACTTGTGTGAGGAGCTGGAAGGTTTTCTCCGAAGCCCTGAAATCAGGAAGGTGCAGCATTGTATCAGCACTCAATACACCGACAAGTGTGATGTTCGGGAAATCCAGACCCTTGGCGATCATTTGCGTCCCTAATAATATATCCGCCTTTCCGTCTTCGAACTGGTTCAGGAGCTTTTCGTGTGCCCCTTTTCGGCTCGTTGTGTCCACATCCATCCTGATGACCCTGGCTTCTGGTATTAGCTTGGAAAGTTCTTCCTCGACCTTTTGCGTCCCTGTTCCAAAGTAACGGATGTGCTCACTGGAGCATTCAGGGCAATTCATTGGTACCCGTTCTTCAAACCCGCAGTAATGGCATTTCATTTGTTCTGAATACCGATGATAGGTCAGCGAAATATCACAATGGGGACATTGGGATACGTGCCCGCAATCCCTGCACATGATAAATGAAGAATGCCCACGCTTGTTTAAAAACAGGACTGACTGCTCCTTTTTTTCCAACCTGTCTTTTAGCTTCTCAAATAATTCAGTTGAGAACATGGAGCGATTGCCGCCCCGCAGCTCCTCTCTCATATCCACAATGGAAACCGAAGGCATCGCTTGATCATTCATCCTTTTGGATAATGATAGAAGCGTATAGACCCCTTTTTTGGCGCGGGCGAATGTTTCCAGAGATGGAGTGGCGCTTCCTAATATGATAGGGCAATGGTTTTGTACCCCTCTATGAATGGCAACCTCACGGGCATGGTATCGAGGGTTTTCCTCCTGCTTGTAGCTTGTCTCATGCTCTTCATCGATGATGATGATCCCCAAATTTTCAAATGGGGCAAAAATAGCCGATCGGGCACCGACGACCACCTTGACTTCTTTCCGCTGAATCTTTCGCCATTCATCATATTTTTCCCCTACGGAGAGGCCGCTGTGAAGCACTGCAACAGCGTCTCCAAATCTTCCTTTGAAGCGATGCACCATTTGCGGGGTCAAGGAGATTTCCGGAACAAGTACAATCGCTTCCTTGCCGTCATTCAATACTTTTTGGATCGATTGTAAGTAGACCTCTGTTTTTCCGCTCCCCGTCACACCGTATAATAAGAAAGTTTCATGTGTCCGATTTTCAATCGATTTTAAAATGGGACCTATCGCATTTGACTGTTCATCCGTCAGTTGAAAGGGCTTCGTTCTTTTAAACTGTCTATTCTCAAATGGATCGCGGTAAATTTCCTTCTGCCTTTCTCCCAATAATCCTTTTTTTATCAAACCACGGATGGTTGACTGTGTTGCGCCAGTATCCTCCATAAGCTCCTTTGCTGAAACTTCCGTCGATTCACTCTTTAAAAACCATTCTAAAACTACCTTTTGCTTCACCGCATTCCCTGATAATCCAAGAACTTGTTCTTTCAAATCGTCGTGGTCCAGCTGGCAGAATATCTCTCGCACCGTTTTCTTCTTCGCCTTATTCTTTACTAAATAGAGGACTTCAAGGCTTCCATTTTTTATTTCTGATTGAATGTTTGAGAGCAGCCCTTTATCCTCTATCTCAGCCCAAGGCAGTCCATCTTTCCCATTGAATATTCCCTCCAGATCAGATGGGAGGGCTGTTTGATCGACTACCCGGATGATCTTTTCGTATTTTGCCTTCATCGCCGCGGGAAGCATTGCTTGAAATACGGATATTTTAAAGCTTAATGTTTTTTCCGTGAGCCAATGTGCCAGATTCAACAGCTCTTCATTGAGAACAGGAGTCAAATCCATCGGTTCTTCAATTTCTTTAAGCTTTTTCACATCCGTATTTCGCTTTATTCCTACAACAAATCCTTGTATTTTCCTAGGTCCGAATGGAACAACGACACGCATTCCCGGATGGATGGCACCGACCCACTTCGCAGGAATTTCGTAATCAAAGATCCTGTCCGTCTGCATCGCAGGCACATCTACAATCACACTTGCTATTTCCACTTTCATCGATCCCTTTTCATTGATTGGACGATTTCATTCAACAATTCCTTCGCTACCATCCGTTTACTCATAAGCGACAACTCCTTCTTTGAACCATCTCGCTTATAAATAGTGACGATATTCGTATCACCGGCAAAGCCTGCCCCTTCCTGGGTCACGTTATTTGCCACGATGATATCCGCGTTTTTTTGCTGGAGCTTCTTCATCGCATACTGGTCGATATTTTCAGTTTCTGCAGCAAATCCGACAAGGAATTGATGTTCTTTTTTCTCCCCCAAGTCTTTCAAGATATCCTTTGTCCGCTCCAACTCAATCACTAAATCGCCATCCTGTTTTTTCATTTTATGGCCGTATATGTATTTTGGCTTGTAATCCGCTACAGCGGCACTCTTGATGATGATATCCGCTTCGGGAGCATGTTTCATGACTTCATGATACATATCTTCGGCAGTTTCGGCTGGCAGGATGGTGACTCCATCCGGTGCGGGTAGGGAAGAATTCGTGACCAGAAGCACTTCTGCGCCCTCTTTTGCGGCTTCTCCAGCAATAGCAAACCCCATTTTCCCACTCGATCTATTCGTAAAATAGCGAATCGGATCAATTTTTTCCTTTGTCGCTCCTGCTGTGACAATGATTCGCTTCCCTTTGAGCATGCCTTTGGACCTGTCATGAAAAAAGCCTTCAATTAATGAAACGATCTTTTCCGGTTCTTCCAGCCTGCCTTTTCCGACCCATCCGCACGCCAGATAGCCTTCACTCGGTTCAATGAATTGATACCCGTATCGATCAAGGGTTTGAATGTTTTTTTGCACAGCGGGATGATCATACATATTGACATTCATTGCCGGCGCAATCCATACTGGGGCTTTCGTAGCGAGAAGGGTCGTTGTGATCATATTGTCCGCAATCCCATTTGCAAGCTTGCCGATTACATTTGCGGTTGCCGGCGCGACAATGATCAAATCAGGCCAATCTGCGAGGTCGATATGGGCAATGACTTCCGGATTTTTTTCATCGAAGGTATCAAAATAAACCTCATTCCTTGATAACGCCTGGAAAGTCAAAGGTGCAATGAACTGACGGGCAGAATCACTCATGATCACTTTAATATCTGCACCAGCCTGCTTGATTTTGCTGGTCAGCGCAGCTGCTTTATAGGCAGCGATCCCACCGGTCACACATAATAGAATATTTTTGCCTTTCAACATCGTGCATCCCCCAAATTCAATAAATTCGTACTTTCATTATGAATGTTTTTTTGATCTTTTGCACTTAATTGATACATCGCCAAATGACAAAATGAAAATAACAACCTATCAATAGGTTGTTATTTTTTCGAATACATAGAATTAGCTATTAGTCTGAAACTTCCACACCTTTTTTCATCGTAAGGTTATTTGCATGAATTTCTTCCAATGCTTTTCCTACATATTTATGGGAAACGGTTTTGTCCAATGTCAAAGGACTTTTCTCCTGCAGCTTGCGCGCCCTTTTAGCGGCGATTGTCACCAAGGAATATTTTGAATCGATTTTGTTTAATAAAGAGTCAATCGATGGATAAAGCATATTATTCTACCTCCAACATTTTTTTATAGCGTTTTTCAACTCGTTCCCTGCGGCAATGCTCAGCTTGAACGATGGAATTGATTTTTTCAACGGCGGTGGCCACTTCATTATTCTCAACGACATAATCATATAAATTCATCATTTCAATTTCTGAGCGAGCAGTGTCCATCCGGTTTCGGATTAATTCTTCGGATTCAGTACCCCTTGTGACAATGCGGTTTTGGAGCTCCGATAAGCTCGGCGGAGCAAGAAAGATGAATAATCCATCCGGGAATTTATCCCGTACCTGCTTTGCGCCTTGGACTTCAATTTCCAAGAATACGTCGTTGCCGTCATCCATTGTCTCTCTCACATAATCCACTGGCGTACCATAATAATTACCCACATACTCAGCATATTCCAAAAGCTTTCCTTGCTCGATCAGGGACTCGAATTCCTCCCTTGACTTGAAGAAATAATCTACTCCATCCACTTCCCCTTCACGAGGCAGCCGTGTTGTCATAGAGATGGAATATTCAAATTTTGTATTTTCCTGTGAAAAAATTGCCTTTCTGACGGTTCCTTTCCCAACACCTGAAGGTCCTGAAAGAACAATTAACAAACCCTTTTCTTTCATGAAATTATGTCCTACCCTTCTTCATTTATATCTTCTTTATCTGCAAGACGATGCGCGACGGTTTCCGGCTGGACCGCGGAAAGAATGACATGGTCGCTGTCAGTGATGATCACGGCTCGCGTTCTGCGCCCGTAGGTCGCATCAATCAATGATCCTCGGTCGCGGGCATCTTGGATAAGCCGTTTGATTGGGGCGGACTCTGGACTAACAATGGAAACTATTCGATTTGCGGAAACAATATTGCCAAATCCGATGTTTATTAGTTTAATGGACATGTTGTTCCTCCGATCAATAATAATCTAGTTTGACCGTCAAACGGCCGTTTTAATCAATTATCATTCAATATTCTGAACTTGTTCTCTCATTTTCTCCAAATATGTTTTCAATTCCACAACAGTATGAGAAATATTCGAGTCATTTGCCTTTGAGCCGATCGTATTCACTTCCCGATTCATTTCCTGAATCATGAAATCCAGCTTCCGCCCAATCGGTTGCTTCTGATCTAGCGCTTGTCTGAACTGTGCAATATGGCTATCAAGCCTTGTCATTTCCTCACTGATGTCCGACTTATCCGCAAATATGGCGAGTTCGGTCATGATCCTTGCCTCATCGATTTCCCCGTTCATCCACTCCGACACTTTTTTCTCGAGTCGAGCCTTATATTTCTCCGTAACCGCAGGTGCATACTCCTTCAGCTTCTTGAGCTCAAGATTGAAGGCCCGTAACTGATGAAGCAGGTCTTTTTTCAATGCCTGCCCTTCTGCAGCCCTCATTTCAGACAGTTTTTGCACTGCACCGTAGACGGCTTCCAGCACGAGTGAATCGATCATTTCATTCTCTTCTTCCATTTCTTCAATTGAAATAAAATCCGAACGATTGATTAAATCCTTAAGATCAATTTCAGTATGTACGTTGAAGGTATCCTTGATTTTATTTACTAATTGATAATAATCCTCTAATAGTTCCCAGTCAATATGCAACTTCCGTTTCACTAAACCTTCGCCTTCGAATGCTATGAAGACTTCCGTTCGGCCACGTTTCACGATATCGCCGATGTTCTTCTTGATTTTTTCCTCTATGCTCAATAATTGCCTTGGCATACGAATATTAAATTCACAGAAACGATGATTCACAGATTTCATTTCAACTGTAACCGCATATTGCGACGATTCTGCCCTTCCACGGCCAAACCCCGTCATACTCATCACCATTCGTGATCACATCCATTTCGAAAGAAAGCTAAAAAGAAAAGGCAATAGAGCAGCCTCTATTACCTTTAGGATTATACCATAATTCAAGTCTTTTTTCTTAAATAAAATGATCCAGCTAATAAAAACGTAGGGATTGCGCTCATTCCAATTATCAATAGCCAATCTCTCATGATGATCGGGACTGTATGGAAAATGGGCTGCAATGCCGGGGTATAGATGACAATAAGCATCAAGAGCAATGAAGAGATGACGGCCCCCACTAAGTACCAATTTCCAAACGGATTGCGGGCAAAAACCGACTTCTCGCTTCGGCAGTCAAATACATGGATCAATTGAGCCAGGACAAGCGTGGCAAACGCAATTGTCTGAGCATACGCCAATTGATCTGGATTTCGATGGTAGATGGTCACGAATGCCATCAAAGTGGAAACCCCGATTAAGAAGCCCCTGGAAACCACCTTCCAACCAAGCCCTCTTGCAAATACGCCTTCTTTGTGATGCCGCGGCTTCCGTTTCATTACATCTTCTTCAGGTTTATCGAGACCCAGCGCCATGGCTGGAAGTCCATCCGTCACTAAATTCACCCATAGAATCTGAATAGGAACGAGTGGAAGCGGAAGTGCCAGAATCATGGCAAACAGCATGACAAGGATTTCGCCTACATTCGAAGCCAATAAGTATCGGATGAACTTTCTAATGTTTTCATATATGTTCCTGCCCTCTTTGATCGCTGCTTTAATCGTGGCAAAATTATCGTCCAACAAAACAAGTGCGGATGCCTCCTTCGCAACATCCGTTCCGGTAATCCCCATTGAAACACCGATATCCGCGGTTTTGATGGCAGGTGCATCATTGACACCATCCCCCGTCATCGCGACAATATGCCCTCGATTTTGCAATGCCTTCACAATCTTCAGCTTGTGCTCCGGCGACACCCTGGCAAAGACGGAGACTTGTTCCACTTCTTCCTCCAGCTCTTCAACCGTCATCTCATTCAATACTTTACCTTCGAGGACTTTTGCATTTCCTTTTATTATCCCGAGCTGTCTGGCAATCGCCTCTGCGGTGATGGCATGGTCCCCTGTAATCATCACGGTTTTGATCCCTGCATCCCTGCATTCTTTCACTGCTGCTTTAACCTCGGGACGAGGAGGATCGATCATTCCTTGGAGTCCGATAAAGGTCAGATTCTTTTCAGCTTCTGATTCATGCAATATGATCGTTTTGGAATCTATCGGCTTGAATGCAATGGCTATTGTCCTGAGCGCCTGCATTGCTAGCCCTTCGACCGCATCATTCACTTTTTCCCTGGACTCTCCTCCCAAATGCTGAAGCCTGCCTGTCCATAATATAGACTCACTTACACCTACAATGACATCAGGTGCGCCTTTTGTGATGACAAACCTTTTCCCGTGCTGATCCTTAATGATCATGCTCATCATTTTCCTTGATGAATCGAAAGGAAACTCCTTTTCAACCGTAAATTGCTTTAATAGGTTCTCCCTTTTTAATCCTGCTTTCATGGCAGCCACAAGAAGGGCTCCTTCCGTCGGGTCTCCGTCAATGATATAATCATTTTCCTTCTGTTTCAGCTCTGCATGATTGCATAATGCCCCAAATGTCAACAGCTGCTGCAATTCCTTGGAGTTCCCAGGCAATACTTTATGATCCCTTTGATAAAATTCACCTCCTGGATGATAGCCGGTTCCTGTCACATTCCACGTTTGACCGCTGCTCCATATATGTGTGACGGTCATCTTGTTCTGGGTCATGGTTCCGGTCTTATCCGAACATATCACCGAGGCACAGCCAAGTGTCTCAACAGCTGGTAACTTTCTGACAATCGCATTCATCCGGATCATACGCTGCACCCCAAGCGACAAGGCAACTGTGACGATCGCTGGAAGACCTTCAGGGATCGCTGCAACAGCTAATGAAACACCAGCCAAAAACATCGTATATAAATCATGCCCCTGTATGACTCCAATGGCCACAACCAAGGCCGTTAACAATAAGGCGAAAGTGATGAGGATTTTCCCCAGCTGTTCAAGCCGCCTTTGAAGCGGAGTGACCATCACTTGTGCATTCTGCAGCATATGGGCGATCTGCCCCATCGCTGTTTTCATCCCGATGGAGGTGACCACGCCGATCCCATTTCCGCGCGTCACCATCGTCCCCATGAAAGCCATATTTTCCAAATCGCCCAGGCTTACATTTTCACCCGCTACAATATCGACCTTTTTGGATACAGGCAATGATTCGCCTGTCAATGCCGATTCCTCTATTTCAAGATTATTCGATTCGATTATCCTCACATCAGCGCCGATTCGATCGCCGCTCGAAAATTTGATTACGTCCCCCACAACTACTTCTTTAGAGGTTATTTTCAGCCAACCTCTATCCCTGAGGACATACACCTGCGGAGCAGACAGCTCTTTCAATGCATGAAGGGACTTTTCTGCCTTCCGTTCCTGAAAAAAGCCTAAAAACCCATTAATCAGAACGATGGCGATAATTGCAATCGCATCAATATATTCCCCCAGCAGCCCCGAAATCAACGTTGCCGCCAATAAAACAAGCACCATAAAATCTTTGAACTGGCTGAAAAAAAGCAATAACGCCGACTGCTTCTCCCCTTCATCTAGCTCATTCCAGCCAAACTGTTTTCGCCGGTTCTTTACTTCCTCTTCCTGGAGCCCACATTGAAAATTCGTATTCAAGGCCTTTTCTACGTCTTTTTCCCCCATCTCATGGTACTTCATCCAACCAACTCACTCTCCTCTTTCAAACCAGAAGTTGTCCTTCCCATATAGCAAGCATATTCAGCCAACAAAAGAAAAATGATATAATGTTGAAAGAAAAGCGGAGGCGGCTTGGTCAGAGGCGAAGAGATTGGACCGTAGCACCGCGAGATAAAGGAAACACGAAGAGCGGATAACGATTCGATGTTGACTTATCGTAAGGGGAATCCTGAAGTCTGCTAGTCGATAGCCTCCGGAGCTGGACAACATGGAGCGCCGGCTATGTTCGCCACGTCCTGTGGCAACGCCTGCACTAGTACATCCTGTACGTCGAAGCGAAGGCGGCTTGACCATCGACAAAGAGCAGGGAACTTAAGTTGAGGTGCGGCAAATTCTGTTGATTAGTGTCGATTGGCCGATATTTGACTGAAATCGGCCGATATATTTAAATTTAGACCGATATATGTGCTGAATCGGCCGATATAATCAAAATTAGACCGAAAAACCCGTTAAACTGGCCGATATATTACATTTCTGAACATTATTTGGACAGAAGAGATCGAAAATATCCCAGCAGACGTCATTTTTAAATAAAAAAACGTCTTTTTCAAACTGAATCCCTAAAAATCACAAGATTCCAGCAGCAAATCAGCACTTACGGTTATTTACTAAAAGATTGTTGTTTTAAAAGTATTTTATGATCAAAGCAAGAGCGGCAGATGCTAACCAAGGCGAGATCCTGCAGCAGATATCCCCCTTGCCCAATGTTTGATATAAAGCAGCAATCTTACGTAAAGAGCCTTCTAAATTAATCATATAAATAGAAAAGGATGTTCATTAATGTCATTTGACGGATTATTTACAAGGGCCATGGTCCATGAACTCTCACAGACGATCAAAGGCGGGAGGATCAATAAGATTCACCAGCCATATAAAAACGAAATCATCATGGTCGTCCGGTCAAACGGGAAAAATCATAAGGTTTTGCTCTCGGCCCACCCGAGCTATTCACGGGTGCAGCTCTCGGATGCAGCTTATGACAACCCGTCCGAACCCCCAATGTTCTGTATGCTTTTACGGAAGCATTTAGAAGGTTACATTTTGGAGGATGTCAGGCAAGTAGGGCTCGATCGGATCATTATCTTTGATGTAAAAGGCCGAAATGAGATAGGTGATTTATCCTACAAGCAGCTGATTGTGGAAATAATGGGACGGCACAGCAATATCATCCTGATCGATAAAACAAAAGGAATGATATTGGATAGCATCAAGCATGTTTCCTATGCGGTGAACAGCTATCGGGCAGTGGTCCCTGGGCAGGAATATATCCTCCCTCCCCAACAGGACAAAATGGATCCTCTAGAAGCAGCAGAGGAGGATGTCATCAGAAAATTGGATTTTAATTCGGGAAAAATGGACAAACAAATTGTTCAGCATTTCTCTGGTGTTTCTCCACTCTTGGCCAAAGAGATTCTATTTCGGTCCAAGCTCGCAAATATAAAGACACTCCCAGCTGCTTTTATGGAAATCATGGAGAAGATTAAGAAATATCAATATCGGCCTGCAATCACCCTAGCCGAGAGCAAAGAGGCATTTTATCTCTTCCCGCTTGAACACTTAAACGGCGAGGACAAATCCTTTCCTACACTCGGCGAAGTGCTCGACCGCTTTTATTTCGGAAAAGCTGAACGCGATCGTGTGAAGCAGCAAGCGCATGATTTGGAAAGGTTCATGAAGAATGAACGGGATAAGAACGAAACGAAGATCGAGAAGCTCAAAAAAACATTGCATGATGCAGAAAATGCGGATAAATATCAATTGTACGGTGAACTGCTGACAGCAAACCTTTATGCGGTCCATAAAGGAATGGAGTCGATCGAAGTCTCGAATTATTACGATGAAAACGGAGGAACCATCTCCATCCAACTCGATCCGCTTAAAACTCCTTCTGAAAATGCACAAAGCTATTTTTCAAAATATCAAAAAGCCAAAAAAGCCATTGTCATCGTTCAAGAGCAAATAAAAAAAGCGGAAGATGAGATTGCCTATTTTGAAGCACTGCTGCAGCAAATCGAGTCAGCTTCCCCACGGGATATCGAGGAAATCAGAGAGGAGCTGGCAGAGGAAGGCTATTTAAGACTGAAGCAAAAAAAAGGCAGCAAAAAGAATAATTCTAAGCCACAGCTGGAAAAATACCTCTCTTCCGATGGAACTGTCATTCTAGTAGGAAAAAATAACAAGCAAAATGATTATTTGACCAATAAAGTGGCTGGACGAGATGACATATGGCTGCATACCAAGGACATCCCGGGCTCACATGTAGTGATTCGGAGCCAGGACCCAAGTGATGAAACCATCCTTGATGCCGCTCAGCTTGCTGCCTATTTCAGCAAAGCCAAGGAATCGGGCTCAGTCCCTGTCGACTTCACTCAAGTAAGGCATGTAAAAAAACCGAATGGCGCCAAGCCTGGATTTGTCATATATGACAACCAGCAAACCGTCTACGTCACTCCTGATGCAGATAAGATCCTCGCGCTGAAAGCATAAAAAAGGGACCGCACCGAGCGGCCCCTTTTTTATCGCATTACACCAATTTGCTGCCCCAACCTGCCGGATCTTCTCTCCACTGCTTCAATTCCTGCACATCTTCTTCCCGGATTTCGCCTAGCTTCAATGCAGTTTCTAGCAGGCTTGTATAGTCGGATAGCGAATGATAGGTAATTTGATGCTGTTCAAGCTGTTCCTTTCCCTTTGCCAGTTCATAAGAAAAGATGGATACGACACCCAGCACTTCACACCCCGAATCTCTTAAGGCGTTCACGGCTGTGATGACGCTCCCTCCAGTTGAAATCAAGTCTTCCACCACTACCACTTTTTGGCCAGAAGAAACCTTGCCTTCAATTTGATTTCCCTTTCCATGCCCCTTTGCTTTTGAGCGGACGTAGCACATCGGCAGATTTAATATGTCACTTACCCAAGCCGCATGTGGAATTCCTGCTGTTGCCGTACCTGCTATCATCTCGGCTGCAGGAAATTCTTCGGAAACCAAATTGCTGAGCCCTTTGGCGATTTCCTTGCGCAATTCAGGATAAGAAAGAGTCAGCCTGTTATCGCAATAAATTGGCGATTTTATCCCTGATGACCATGTGAATGGATCGTGCGGCTTCAGCGAAACCGCATCTACTTTTAATAGTTGTTCAGCTATATAATTTTTCATTTTCAATTTCCACCATCCATTCATCTTTGATTTGTTCATATGCCATCCTCGGGTTGCTTTTCTTCGTGATCGACCTGCCCACAACGATCGCCGCGGCCCCGTTCTTTCGGGCTTGTGAAGGTGTCATGACCCTGAGCTGGTCATTTTTATCGTCTTCAGCCATACGGATGCCTGGAGTCACGCACATAAATCGATCTGTTGTTGCAAGGAGTATATGTTTGGCTTCTTGCGCCGAACAGACAACGCCATCGAGCCCAGCCTCGTGCGCCTGCTTGGCATAATGAATGACAGATTCCATTAGCGTTGCTTTGATTAACTGACCATATTGCATCTCTTCCTCGGAAGTACTCGTCAGCTGGGTGACCGCAATCAGCTTCGGCCTCTTTTGCCCGATGGAAGTCCCATCTTCCAGCCCTTTTAATGCAGCTTCCATCATTTTCTTTCCGCCTGCTGCATGGACATTCACCATATCCACACCGAGGCGTGCAAGGCCTTTCATCGCTTGATAGACGGTGTTTGGAATATCATGAAGCTTTAAATCAAGGAAAATTTGATGACCCTTTTCCTTTAAAAATCCGATGATTTGCGGACCTGCTTGATAGTAAAGTTCCATGCCGACTTTTACATACAAAGGCTCGTCAGAAGTGAAGGTTTCCAAAAAACAGACCACTTCGTCCATACTAGAAAAATCAAGCGCGATGATAGGCTTTTTGATCATCGGTTTTCCAGCTCCTTCCGGTTAGATCGCTAATATGGTTCACTCCAATTTCATCCAAAAGTGATGGCAGTTCATCAATGATGGATGGACAGATGAATGGATCGACGAAGTTGGCAGTCCCTACTGCTACAGCACTTGCGCCGGCATAAAAATATTCGATTACATCTTGTGCTGTCTGGACGCCTCCCATTCCGATGATTGGAATGCCCACTTTCTGGCTCACTTCATAAATCATACGGATGGAAACCGGCTTGATCGCTGGCCCAGATAGTCCGCCAGATTTATTGGCAAGGATCGGTCTGCCTGTTTTCAGGTCCAGTCTCATTCCTAACAAGGTGTTGATCATCGTGAGTCCATCGGCTCCGCCTTCTTCAACTGCTTGCGCCATCTCGACAATGTTCGCGACATTTGGCGAAAGTTTCACATACACAGGGGCAGATGACACTTCTTTGACACGGCTTGTCAGCTCCTTGGCAATTTCCGGAGCCGTACCGAAGGCGATTCCGCCCGTTTTTACATTCGGACAGGATATGTTGAGCTCCAGTGCATGGACATTAGGTGCGGTGGAAATTTGTTTCGCCACCTCCACATAATCCTCCGTCATTGACCCCGCTACGTTTGCGATGATCGGGACATCATACTGCTCCAGCCATGGAAGCTCTTCATCCATGACCTTTTTTAGTCCAGGGTTTTGAAGACCGATGGCATTCAGCATCCCACCGGAGGTTTCGGCCACCCTTGGCGTAGGATTTCCAAACCGAGACGTCAAAGTCGTCGCTTTGATCATGATGGCGCCAAGTTTGCTTAAATCATATAGCTGGCTGAATTCACGTCCGAATCCAAAACATCCCGATGCAGGCATAATCGGATTTTTAAGCTTCAGTCCCGGAAGCTCTATGCCGAGTCGATTCATAATACGACCTCCCCTATTGGAAAAACGGGCCCGTCGCTGCATACTTTGCGGTAAGCTGATTGTTCGGGATCATCCTTTACGGCACAGACGCATGCAAAGCAAGCGCCAATACCGCAGCCCATCCTTTGTTCAAGCGACAAGTAAGCACGCTTATCACGGAACCTCTCTTCCAATGCTTTAAGCATCGGGGTAGGCCCGCACGCATAAAGCACATCGAAGTCAAACTTCAATTGATCCAATATATTTGTTACAAACCCCTTTGTCCCTACTGTTCCATCCACACTTGCAGCATACGTATCCCCAAGTTGTGAGAATTGGTCGATATAAAAAGCGGAGGATTCATTTTGGAAGCCCAAAACATGGACAACATCCATATCACCTTCAAGGAGTCTGTGTGAAAGTTCGTATAATGGCGGAACCCCAATACCGCCTCCGACCAATAGCGCTTTTTTCCCTTTCATATTTTTCTCAATCGGGAACCCATGTCCCAGCGGCCCCAATACATCCACCTTATCCCCGATTTGTTTTTCCGATAAGAGCTGAGTTCCTTTCCCCTCAGCTCTATAAATCATCGTAAATGCTTGTCTATCAGAATGTATTTTCGATATGCTAATCGGCCTTCTCAATAATGGATCTATTCCTTCCGAAACTCTTAAATGCACGAACTGTCCCGGCTCAACCATCTGGTCGACAAGCTGCCCCTCAAGTGTAAGTTCATATATGCTGGCAGCAATCTCCCTTTGGCAAGTGATGGTCATTTTCTCCTGCTTGATCATGAACGAATCACCTTGTTCGTTTCCAAAAATTGCGGCATGGATTCTGCAGAAAACGTCATGGATTCTATCACCCTTAATATCGCTTCCGCTGTGTCCAGTGATGTTAAGCAAGGAATTCCGTTTTCAACGGATTCCCTTCGGATTCTAAATCCGTCGCGCTGTGGCTGTTTCCCTTTCGTCAGGGTATTGATGACGAGTTGAGCATCTCCTTTGCGGATGACATCGAGAAGGTTCGGGCCTTCTGAACCCAATTTGTCAACAACCTTCACCGGTATGCCGGCTTGCTGTAAATGTGCTGCGGTTCCGCTCGTAGCAAGAAGGTGGTAGCCGATATTCACGAACCTTTTTGCCAGCTGAAGACCTTCTTCCTTATCCTTGTCCGCAATGGTCATCAAGACAGATCCGTAATCCTTCACCTTCATCCCTGCCGCTACCAAGCCTTTATACAGGGCTTTTTCAATCGTACGGTCTTTCCCCATTACTTCACCTGTTGATTTCATCTCCGGCCCGAGCGTGATATCGACTCTTCTTAATTTGGCAAATGAGAACACCGGCACCTTGACATAAACATCTTCACTTTCCGGAAGAAGCCCTGTTTGATAGCCTTGATCAGCCAGCTTTTCTCCTAAGATCACTTTCGTCGCCAAGTTAGCCATCTTTACCTTCGTAATCTTGCTCAAGAATGGGACCGTACGGCTCGAACGCGGATTCACTTCCAAGACGAATAATTCACCTTTTGAAATGACGTACTGAATATTGAGGAGCCCGATGATATTAAGTCCCTTTGCCAGCCTTGCCGTATAGTCTGCGATGTTTTTTTTCATTTGGTCAGTCAACTGCTGTGGTGGATAGACGGCGATGGAATCCCCGGAATGGACACCTGCTCTTTCGATATGCTCCATGATTCCCGGAATGACGACGGTCTCTCCATCTGAAATGGCGTCAACCTCAATCTCCTTCCCGAATAAATAGCGGTCAATTAAAACAGGGTGTTCCGGATTGACCTTTACCGCATTTTTCATATAGTGAAGCAGCTCTTCTTGTTCATAGACGATTTCCATTGCCCTTCCGCCAAGGACATAGGATGGCCTCACTAATACCGGGTAGCCGATTTCCTCTGCGATCTGGACAGCTTCCTCTACTGAAACTGCCGTTTTCCCGGCAGGCTGTGGTATCTTCAGCTGTGATAAGGTTTTTTCGAATTTATCCCTGTTTTCGGCACGATCGATATCCTCCAGGGATGTACCAAGGATCTTGACTCCCCTTTTGCTTAACTCCGAGGCAAGATTGATGGCCGTTTGCCCGCCAAATTGTACAACAACTCCTTCAGGCTTTTCCAAATCAATTACATGCATGACATCTTCAATGGTCAGTGGTTCAAAATATAATTTGTCAGAGATGCTAAAGTCAGTGGAAACCGTCTCAGGGTTATTGTTGATGATGACGGCTTCATATCCGGCTTCCTTGATCGCCCATACAGAATGGACAGTCGCGTAGTCAAACTCCACACCTTGGCCGATGCGGATCGGACCTGAACCCAGAACCACAATTTTCTTTCGTGATGAGGAGATTGATTCATTTTCTTCCTCGTATGTCCCATAAAAGTATGGTGTTTCAGATTCGAATTCAGCTGCACATGTATCGACCATTTTATATACAGGCATAAGATCGATTCGTTTTCTCCACTCATACACTTCAAGCTCTTCACATTCCCATAGATGTGACAATATATAATCCGTGAATCCGAGCCTTTTTGCCTCTAGTGCAATGTCTTCATCAAAAGGATGGTTTTGCACATGCTCTTCAAATTTGATGATTTTGCTGAATTTATTTAAGAAGAACAGGTCGATTTGGCTCCATTCATGGATGGTTTCAATCGATGCGCCTCTTCGAAGGGCCTCGCCGATATAGAACAGCCGCTCATCTCCAGCCTTCCTGATTCGTTTTTCCATCAATTCATCCGATATTTGCTTTGCATCATTCAGTTCAAGGTGATACACATTGCTTTCCAATGAACGGATGGCCTTGAGGATCGATTCTTCAAACGTTCTTCCGATCGCCATGACTTCACCGGTTGCTTTCATTTGTGTCCCCAGGTTTCGTTTGGCCGATTCAAACTTATCAAATGGCCAGCGGGGAATTTTGGTGACGACATAGTCCAAGGCAGGTTCGAAGCATGCATACGTTTTTCCCGTTACGGGGTTCATCATTTCATCAAGTGTCAAGCCGACCGCTATTTTTGCTGCAAGTTTTGCAATCGGATAGCCCGTTGCTTTCGAAGCCAATGCAGAAGATCGGCTTACACGCGGATTCACTTCGATGATGTAATAATTGAAGCTATGCGGATCAAGCGCCAGCTGTACGTTGCAGCCCCCTTCAATCCCCAAAGCTCGGATTATTTTCAGAGATACATTGCGAAGCATTTGATATTCGCGGTCGCTTAACGTCTGGCTTGGTGCTACAACAATCGAGTCGCCTGTATGAATGCCGACAGGATCGATGTTTTCCATGTTGCAGACCACAATGGCATGATCGCCTGCATCTCTCATAACCTCGTATTCTATCTCTTTAAATCCTGCAATGCTTTTTTCAAGAAGGCATTGGGTCACCGGGCTATTTTTCAACCCGCTTCCTGCGGTTTCAATCAATTCTTCCCTCGTTTCGCAAATACCGCCGCCTGTTCCTCCCATTGTAAATGCAGGACGGACAATGACCGGGTATCCCACTCGTTCAACGAACTGAAACGCTTCTTCCAATGTATGAATGATTTCACTCTCTGGTACAGGTTCATTGAGCTCATTCATAAGTGTTCGGAATAAATCCCTGTCTTCGGCTTGCTGAATGGCATCAAGTTTCGTTCCAAGAATCTCCACTCCGCATTCCTCTAAAACGCCGGCGTTGGATAATTCCACTGTTAAATTCAATCCTGTCTGTCCGCCAAGCGTCGGCAGGATGGCATCTGGCCTTTCTTTACGAATGATCCGGCTGACAAATTCCAGTGTCAAAGGCTCGATATAGACGGCATCTGCTACTTCTGTATCCGTCATGATCGTTGCGGGATTGGAGTTGACCAAGACGACTCGGTATCCCTCCTCCTTCAAAGCCAGGCAAGCCTGCGTCCCCGCATAGTCAAATTCCGCTGCCTGCCCGATGATGATTGGACCTGATCCGATGACTAGTATACTGTGAATATCTTTTCGTTTAGGCATGTTGATGCTCCTTTCTGTTGTTGGCTTCCACCATTTCAATAAAGCGGTCGAATAAATAGTTCGCATCTTCCGGTCCCGGCGACGCTTCGGGATGATATTGGACAGTAAAGGCTGCATAGTCCTTGTGCAAAAGCCCCTCGATTGAACCATCGTTCAAGGCAGTATGCGTCACTTTCAACCGTGTCCCTTCGATGGATTCTTCTCTAACCGAGTAGCCGTGGTTTTGGGATGTCAAAGCGATTTTTCCCGTTTCCAAGTCTTTCACAGGATGATTGGACCCCCTATGGCCGAATTTCATCTTATACGTATCCGCTCCGCATGCGAGTGCGAATAATTGATGCCCCAGGCAGATTCCGAAAAGAGGGATCTTGCCCAAAATTTCTTGAATCATGTTGTTGCCTTCTTCCACATCCTTTGGATCCCCCGGACCGTTCGAGAGCATGATCCCATCCGGGCTAAGCGCCAAAATATCCGCTGCTTTTGTATGGTATGGAACGACGACCACATCACATCCGCGCTTGTTCAACTCTCTTAAAATCCCATGCTTCATCCCATAATCGACAAGTACGATTCTCTTTCCTCTCCCTGGACTTCTATAGGAAGTCTTCGTAGAAACCTGCTTCACTTGATCTGTCGGCAGTGAGCTTGATTTCAATTGTTCAATCACCTTTTCCGGCGACTGTTCAATGCCGCAGATCGCCCCTTTCAATGTTCCATATTTCCTGATGATCCTTGTCAGCTGTCGTGTATCAACACCAGCAATCCCCGGGATGTTTTTCAGTTTCAAAAATTCATCAATGCTCATTTGATTGCGCCAATTTGACGGAAAGTCAGCTGCTTCCCTTACGACGAAGCCTTTTACCGCTGGCTCAACTGACTCGAAATCATCGCGGTTGACCCCATAATTTCCGATAAGAGGATACGTCAAGGTGACGATTTGACCGCAGTATGATGGATCAGTCAGTATTTCTTGGTAGCCTGTCATACCGGTATTAAAAACAACTTCTCCTACTGAATCTCTGTCGCTTCCAAAAGCTTCACCTATCAAGACGGTGCCATCTTCCAATATTAGTTGTCTTTTCATGCTTGAACACGCTCCTCTTTCCAGATCATTTCTCCATTCACAAAAGTAGCTGTCGGCCATCCTTTGCAATTCCATCCTTTGAATGGTGTATTTTTTCCTTTTGATAAAAAGTTTGCTGGATCAATCTTTGCTGTTTTATTCAAATCGATTAATGTGATATCTGCTCCTTCCCCGATATCAAGCTTTCCATAAGGAAGCTTGAATGCAAGGGACGGCTTGATCGTCAGCCATTCAATCAGCTGCTTCAGTGAGCAAAGTCCTTTTTCCACCAAATTCGTATATAAAAGCGGAAATGCCGTTTCAAGACCGACAATGCCGAATGGTGCCTGCTTCATTCCCTCTGCTTTTTCTTCATCCGTATGCGGAGCATGATCCGTTGCAATGAAATCGATCGTCCCGTCAAGAAGGCCTTCAATCAATGCTTGACGGTCCTCGCTGCTCCTCAATGGTGGATTCATTTTGTAGCTTGCATCGTCACCAGGTATATCCTCTTCACAAAGAAGCAGATGATGGGGCGTCACTTCTGCCGTCACATTGATCCCTGCTTTCTTGGCATCCCGTACGACCCTGACAGATTCCTTGGTTGAAATGTGGCATACATGATAATGGCAGCCAGAAGCTTCTGCCAAAAGGACGTCCCTTGCAATATGAACGGATTCGCAGATGGATGGTATCCCCGGCAGGTCGTATTGTTTGGAAAACTTGCCTTCATGTACGGCCCCACCGTAAATAAGGGAATTCTCTTCACAGTGCGCGACAATGCTCATGTCCAATGCAGCGGCCTTTTGCATGGCCTCATACATCATCGAGGCTGTCTGCACACCGACGCCATCATCGGTGAAAGCAAATGCACCTTCCCTCTTCAAACCTTCCAGATCCGTCATTTCCCTGCCAAGCTGCCTGATTGTAATCGACCCATATGGAAGGACCCTTACACTCGCTTTTTCTTGAATTTTCTCCATTAAATTCTTCATTTGCTCAGGATGGTCAGGGACTGGACGTGTATTCGGCATCGCAGCGATCGTGGTGAATCCGCCTTTGGCAGCTGCCGATGTCCCAGTTTCGATCGTTTCTTTTTTCTCGCCGCCAGGTTCTCGTAAATGCACGTGTAAATCGACAAATCCAGCAGAAATGAGCTGCCCTTCTGCATCCCATTCTTTTTCACCTTCATTGGTCAACCGCTCTCCCATTTCAGCAATTTTCCCATTGATTATCCTGATTTCTAATGGCGATAAAGAATTATCCTCATTCAATTTTGCACCGTTTTTGATTAGCAAGTTCATTGCGGCGATCTCTCCTTTGCATTATTAGTTTGTTTCCAATGCCCTTTTTAGAACGGCCATTCTGACAAAGACGCCATTTTTCATCTGTTTGAATATCCTTGAGCGGCCGCATTCCACTAAATCAGAATCGATCTCGACCCCTCTATTGACCGGGGCAGGATGCATGATGATGCTGTTCTTTTTCATTCTTCTTTCCCGTTGTAATGTGAGGCCATATTGTTGATGGTATTCATTCGGACTCAAGTGTGAAGTAGCTCCATGGCGCTCATGCTGGATCCTGAGCAGCATCAGCACGTCGCAGGACTCCACTGCCTCATCCATGCTGCATACTTTCCCGGAGTTCAAATATTCTTGATCGAACCATTCAGTTGGCCCTGAAAAGACGACCTCTGCTCCAAGCTTTTTTAACACCAGGGCATTTGATCTTGCCACACGGCTATGTAAAATGTCTCCGGCGATAGCGACTTTCAATCCATGAAATGTACCAAATTCTTGTTGGATGGTCAGCAAATCCAACAGCGACTGAGTGGGATGCTGGCCGCAGCCGTCGCCGCCGTTCAAGACAGGAATATCTATCTTCCCTACCAGCTCTTCATAAAAGTGGTCTTGGTCATGTCTGATGACAACCGCATCCACCCCGATGGACTCCAATGTCTTGATCGTGTCATAGAGCGTTTCTCCCTTTAAGATGCTTGAGGCAGAAGCTTCAAAAGGAATGACATCCAAACCTAATTTTCTTTCGGCCATTTCGAAGCTGCATTTGGTCCTTGTACTTGGTTCAAAAAATAGGTTTGAAACAAATTTTCTGTCTTTTGGCTCCCACGTTTCACCTAGCGAGAACCGATTTGCTTCATGTAATATTGAAATAATCTCATCTTTGTCCAGTTCTTCCATCGACAGTAAATGCTTCATTGCCGTTTTCATTGCCATTCCTTTCATTCTCCCTTCGTGGTCAAATCATTTCGGCTGCTTCTTATAAAAACGCTCATTTCTAAAAGTTTATTGCTATTCATCATAGGTTGGTGTAAGGTTGATTTCCGCTAAAGGGTCCTCGTTTCGCTGCGGGGTCTCACCTGGTCCGCTGTTCCCTCCGGAGTCTCGTACCTTCCGCTACAATCAACTTCATATGATGAGTTATTTTAAAGAGAACCTGTTAAAAACAACAATCTTTGAGAAAACAGCCTATAAAAAAACACCCTGATCGAGAGGATCAGGGTGTTTTGTGAACAATTTCCTGCAGCATGAATGTAGGGGGATGCACTCCTGCCCTAGAATTTCTGCACTAATTGTTCATACACCCTTGAAAGCCTCTCTGGACTTTTTTTAAAAGGTGGTGCTAGGCGACATGATCGTTTGCATGCTCGCTTTTCTTTATTGAATTTTGATTTTCTTCGAATAAATTATCATCCACTTTTGCCTTGCCTGGAAGTATGAGGTTTAAAAGGACTCCGGCGAATGCGGACAGTGCCATCCCTTGAATCTGAATCCCTTTTATCTGAATCATAGCCCCACCTATTCCGATGACAAGGATGACGGAGGAAATGACAAGGTTGCGTTTATCTCCAAAATCTATTTTGCTGTCAACCAGCATTCTCAATCCTGATGATGCAATGATTCCAAATAAGAGGATGGATACACCGCCCATGACCGGTGTAGGGATTGTACTAATCAAGGCTGTAATTTTCCCTACAAAACCGAAGACCGTAGCTAATACAGCCGCTCCTGCGATGACATATACACTGTATACCCTCGTGATGGCCAGTACACCGATATTTTCACCATACGTTGTTTTTGGCGGTCCGCCGATCAGCGCGGAGATGATGGTTGACATCCCGTCTCCCATTATCGAGCGGTGCAGGCCTGGTTTTTTGATGAAGTCCTTGCCGACAACCTTGCTTAGGACAAGCTGATGGCCGATATGCTCTGAAAGGGTCACGACTGCGACAGGCACCATCAAGGCGATGATTGTTGTGCTTATATGAATTTTGTAATCCACGAAAGGAATCAAGAAGTCTGGTCTTTCAAACCAGCTTGCTTTCAACACAGGCTGAAAATCGACAATCCCGACGAATACTGCATAGATGTAGCCGACGATGATGCCCATCAAGATCGGAATCAAATTGAACATACCTTTGCCGTAGATCGAAAATACGATGGTAGCGGCAAGCGTCACAAGTCCAACCGAGAAATGGAGCATGCTGTATTTTCCGTTTGCCGGGTCATTCATTGCCATCCCCACCGCTGTATTGGCAAGGGCAAGGCCGATGACGATGATGACAGGTCCGACGACCACCGGCGGTAGCAGCCTCATGATCCACTTGTAGCCTGCCTTTTTAATGATCAGGGCAACGATGCCGTATACAATGCCAGCCATGAAGGTTCCGACCATTGCCGCACCGGGGCCCCCGAAATCTTTTGCTGCTATGATCGGTGCGATGTATGCGAATGATGATCCCAAGTATGCTGGCACTTGGCCCTTTGTCACCAAGATGAAAGCAAGCGTTCCGATGCCGCTTGAGATCAGGGCGATGGCCGGGCTCAATCCCACTAAATAAGGTACAAGTATCGTTGCGCCGAACATTGCAAACAAGTGCTGCAAGCTTAAAGTCAGCCATTGTATGGATGAAGGCTTTTCGTTTATGTCCAAAATTGGTTTTGTCATGATTGTTGTCCACCTTTCGATTTCATTAAAAAACCCTTTTTGCTCCAGAAGGTGCAAAAAGGGTAGTCGAGTGCATGTGATAAGTGCACATAGAATCAGAATTTCTCCCTTTTTCAGCCTCTCTGGACTAACATTAAAAGGTCTCGCTATTTACTTATCATATATTGTTACTTGGTCGACAGAATCGGATTCGATCAGTTCGACAACGATCTTTTCGGAACTTGAGGTCGGAATGTTCTTCCCCACATAATCCGCTCTTATTGGCAGCTCACGATGCCCTCTGTCCACCAATACGCCAAGCTGGATTTGAGAAGCCCTGCCAATATCCATAAGGGCATCCATCGCGGCCCTAACTGTCCTGCCTGTATAGAGCACATCATCGATAAGGATGACCTTTTTATCGGTAAAATCTACAGGAATGTCTGTTCCTTTTACTTCTGGCTCGTGATTCTTCGTCTTTGTGGTCAAGTCATCACGATAGAGTGTGATGTCAAGTTCCCCGACTGGAACATGTTCCCCTTCGATTTCCTCGATCCTCTTAGCTAGCCGGTCTGCAAGGAAAATCCCTCTCGTCTTGATCCCGACCAGTACACATTCCTGAACGCCTTTATTGCGCTCGATAATTTCATGTGCAATCCGCGTCAATGCACGCCTGATCGCAGGTTGGTCCAAAACGACTGCTTTTTGTGCCAATTCTATCACCTCGGATGGTTAAATTGTCCTCTAGAAAACGAAAATCCCCTCACCGAAAGATGAGAGGATATAGTTAGCCTTAGCTAAATAGCACTCGAAATTTTCGAGCAGCTGTCCGTTTCCTTCCCAGCCTCACGGGACTGTATTAAAGGTTCTTTATTAAGTTATCCTAAGGATAATATGAAACATGACCGTTGTCAACGATCATGTCGCAATTTGTCCAATAAATTTTGAAAGTCTCCAGGCAACGGGGCTTCAAATTCAATATATTGTTCTGTTCGTGGATGGACAAATCCCAAAACAGCCGCATGCAACGCCTGTCCATTGATCGGCAATGTTTTGCGCGGTCCGTATTTCGGATCTCCTGCCAATGGGAAGCCTATATATTTCATATGGACGCGAATCTGGTGTGTCCTGCCTGTTTCAAGCTCACATTCTACAAAAGAATAGTGGTCAAAGCGCTCCAGTACCCTGAAATGCGTGACAGCATTTTTCCCTTCATCGACGACCGTCATGCTCTGCCTGTCCTGGCTGTCGCGACCGATCGGCGCATCAATCGTGCCATAATCATGAGGGATCACGCCATGGACAATCGCATAATATTTCCTCGTCACTGATTTATCAACAAGCTGTTGAACCAGCCGTTCGTGGGAATAATCGTTCTTGGCCACCATTAAAAGACCGGAGGTATCCTTGTCAATTCGATGGACGATTCCTGGACGCAGTACCCCATTAATTCCAGAAAGATCTTTGCAATGGAGCATCAGGCCATTCACTAAAGTTCCGCTCATATGGCCAGGGGCAGGATGGACGACCATTCCACGCGGTTTATTGACGACGATTACATCCGTGTCTTCATAGTATACATCTAGCTCCATCTCTTCAGGAAGTACGTCCAGCACTTCCGGTTCAGGTATGGTAATCTCGATATGATCGCCACTCATGCATTTATAATTTGGCTTTACCTTTTGCTGGTTGACTTTGACAACGCCTTCCTTGATCCATGCCTGCACCTGAGTTCTGGACCATTCTTTATCGATCGAAGAAATCACCTTGTCGATTCTTTCGCCTTGTTCATTTTCCTGAATGCTGTGTTCCACTTTCTCCATACGATTTCTCCTTCGTTTCTCTCTCTTCTTTGAACATGTAAATCATCAGCAATATGACGCCGACAGTCAAAGCCGCATCTGCAACATTAAAGATCGGAAAATCATAACTGAAAATATATGTATCAATAAAATCCACGACTTCATGCCTGATGGCTCTATCAATAAAATTTCCGATCGCCCCGCCGAGCATCAATCCTAAACTCATCCCTAAAAGGGGCTTGCCTTTTGCGTGCTTCTGTATATAATATACGATTCCGATGATCACCACTACGGTGATTAAATAAAAGAACCACATTTGCCCCTGGAGGATTCCCCATGCAGCACCTTGATTTCGGTGGCTCGTAATATACAAGAAGTGATCGATTACTTTAATGCTCTCATGATATTCCATCTTATTGGCGATGATCCACTTCGTTGCTTGATCTAATAGTAATACAAACAAAGCGACAATATAATACACAAAGGCAACCTCCGAATTCTAAATGAAATGATTACCTTTGCATTTTAGCACATAAAAGCTGTCCGAACAACGAATCTTACGGGGAAATGGGCAATCGGGATTTCCCATACTTTGCTTGAATGGACGTCCATTCATCTTTCGTTCTGATTGTGGGTAAGAAATGGATCATTTCAAAAGGAATCAACTCTCCGCTCATCTCACATATTCCAAACGTACCTTTTTCCCATTTTTCCAAGGCGTATGCAACATCCAACTTTTCTTGTTCAATGAAATGACGTACCAGCACATTTGAAGTTTGATGGGCTTCCAAATCCAAATGGGCTTGTTTCAATTGTCGATATACCTGCTGCTTTTGGTTGTCCATTCATGTTCCCTCCTTGGGAGTATGTTTCCCGAAATAGAAAGAAGAAGGAAGCGAAAGTATTGTTAAAGGTAACAAATAATGGACCTGTATCCACAGCTGCTCATGAAAATCCCTTGTCATCAAGTGCGCCGGAAATTTCTTTTCAAAAATTAGCCTATCCTTCCAAGAAAATATTGTTGATTTTCGCTATAGGGTGCTGGCTTCAATTAACCTGTGATGATGAATTTTTATCAGTTCAAACATAAAAAAACAGAGTGTGTATCCTTACCGGATACACACTCCTTCACGGTGCTTATTTGATTTCTTTTCTTATGCCAAATGAGAATAGTTTTCTTTGACCACTTCTGCGCATCGCGGGCATAGTGTTGGATGAGCTGGATCCTGACCGACGTCAGGTGTCACCACCCAGCACCTTTCACACGTTTCCCCATCAGCTTTCTCGACTACGATGGATGCATTATCCAGCTTAAGCGCATGTTCTGGAGCCTCATCGACTGCACCTGCAATTTCAAAACCTGAAACGATGAAAAGCTGCTTCAAGTTCTCTGAAATGCTCTCAAGCAATTCCTTTGTACTGCCATTGACATAAAGACGAACATAGGCTGTCAATGACTTCCCGATGACTTTTTCATTTCGTGCTTCTTCAAGTGCTTTTAGAACGTCGTCCCTTAAATCAAGGAAACGATCCCATTTCTTCACCAATGCTTCACTATCAGGCAGATCCTTCACCTCTGGCATATCCGTCAACTGAACACTTTCTTCGGCAACGCCTGGAATGTATGGCCATACCTCATCAGTCGTATGGGAAAGAATCGGAGACAATAACTTTGCCAATACAACCAGTGCTTCATGCAGAACAGTTTGCATGGCACGACGTTCAGGGTTGTCGGTTGCTTCGATATATAAAACATCCTTCGCAAAATCAAGGTAGAAAGAACTCAAGTCTAATGTACAGAAATTATTTACAGCATGATAGATGCTGGCAAACTCATAGTTCTCATAAGAATCATGTACATGCTTTACAAGATCATTCAATTTAACAAGCATATATTGATCCACTTCGCGAAGATTCTCATACGCGACTTTATCTTTTGTTGGATCAAAATCAGCAAGATTGCCCAAAAGGAAACGGAAAGTATTGCGGATTTTCCGATATACTTCTGCTACTTGCTTCAAGATCGGATCTGATACACGGACATCTGCTTGATAATCAACTGACGCCACCCATAGGCGGAGAATATCTGCACCCAGCTGTTTCATGACCTTGGCAGGAACAATGACGTTGCCGAGTGATTTACTCATCTTCCGCCCATCGCCATCCAGGGCAAAGCCATGGCTCAATACACCTTTATATGGTGCCTTGCCAGTTACCGCAACACCTGTTGTCAATGAAGAGTTGAACCAACCGCGATATTGGTCTGAGCCTTCCAAGTAAAGATCGGCCGGACGTTGAAGGTCGCTGCGCTCTTCAAGCACCGCTTGATGGGAAGACCCTGAGTCGAACCATACATCCATGATATCCTGTTCTTTCGTGAACTTGCCGTTCGGACTTCCTGGATGAGTGAAACCTTCAGGCAATAAGTCTTTTGCTTCTTTTTCAAACCAAACATTTGAGCCGTGCTCACGGAAAAGCTGCGATACATGTTCGATTGTTTCATCCGTAATGATTGAATCACCGTTCTCCGCATAGAATACCGGGATTGGCACACCCCATGCACGTTGACGGGAGATGCACCAATCTCCTCGGTCCCTGACCATGTTAAACAACCTTGTTTCTCCCCAGGCCGGTACCCATTTCGTTTCCTTTACTGCATCCAATAATTCTTTTCTGAATTTATCGATGGACGCAAACCATTGAGCCGTCGCCCGGAAAATGACCGGTTTCTTCGTACGCCAATCATGTGGATAGGAGTGTGTGATGAATTTTAATTTGAGTAATGCACCTGCTTCTTCAAGTTTTTGAGTAATAGGTTTATTCGCCTCATCATAGAACATTCCCTCAAAACCAGGTGCTTCAGCCGTCATGACCCCTTTATCATCTACTGGGCAGAGGACTTCCAATCCATACTGTTTTCCGACGAGGAAGTCATCTTCCCCATGACCCGGCGCAGTGTGAACACAGCCCGTACCTGAATCAGTTGTTACGTGCTCTCCTAAAATGACAAGGGATTCACGCTCATACAATGGATGCTTAGTAGTGATCCGTTCCAGCTCGGAGCCTTTTACCGTTTTTTCAATGGATGGATTTTCCCATTCCAGCTCGGATGTCACGTTCTCCAATAATTCTTTCGCAACGACATACTTTTGGCCATTTTCGTTCACGACAACATAGTCAAGATCTTTATGGACCGCAATTCCCAAATTCGCAGGAATGGTCCACGGGGTCGTCGTCCAGATGATCATTTTCGTCCCGGCCTCAAGGACGTTCTTGCCATCTTTCACATCAAAGCCGACGTAGATGGAAGGTGATCGTTTGTCCTGGTATTCAATCTCAGCTTCTGCCAATGCAGATTCACTGGAAGGGGACCAATACACCGGCTTTAGCCCCTTATAGATATAGCCCTTTTTAGCCATATCCCCAAATACCTTGATTTGTTGTGCTTCATAACGTGGTTCCAGTGTAATATAAGGGTTGAACCAATCTCCTCTTACACCTAGACGCATAAACTGCTCGCGCTGGCTGTCAACTTGCTCATAGGCATATTCCGCACATAGCTTCCTGAATTCAGCCACAGTCATTTCTTTTCGCTTGACCCCTTTATTCGTCAAAGCCTGTTCGATTGGCAATCCGTGGGTATCCCATCCAGGCACATAAGGTGCAGAATATCCGCTCATCGATTTATATCTTACGATAAAGTCCTTCAATACCTTATTCAAGGCATGCCCCATATGGATGTCGCCATTTGCATATGGAGGTCCATCATGTAAAACAAAAAGCGGACGTTCCTTCGTTCTTTCTTGGACTTTTTGATATATGTTCATCTCTTCCCACTTCGCTTGAAGCTCAGGCTCTCTTTTTGGAAGATTGCCGCGCATAGGAAAATCAGTCTTTGGCATTAGTAAAGTATCTTTATATTCCATCATCTTTCCTCCTTAACAATTTAAAAACATTCTGCTGTTATAAATACATGATTTCCACCATCGGGAAAAATAATGGCTCTTTTTGCAAAGTTGATTACCACCCGCTTCAATCAAAATCACATGGTGACTTTTCAAGTGTTGAAAACGACAATCTTTTAGAAAAAAAGCCAAAATAAAAAACCTTCTCATCCCCAAAAGGGACGAGAAGGTTTTTTCCCGTGGTACCACCCTAATAGATAAAGCACAGGGCTTTATCCACTCTGACATTCGTATCGTGAATGACTCGCCCTCATTACTGGCTTCTTCAGCGTTCATATCAGGCACTCAAGGGTGATTTTCCCAAACCTTGCTTATACCGGGCTTCCACCAATTCTCCGGCTCGCTGGCGTTGAAAACGCATATAAGTTGATAAGGATGGTACTGTCCCTCTCATCGTATTCCATAATAGTAGAAAGTATTTGTTAGTAAATTATATGTGAACACGTTTCAATTCGTCAAGTCAATGTATCTTCTTGCAGCACCTTAAGCTCGGATGCATCGATTTCAAATTCCATTAGTTTGTCCCAATCATCGTTCTTTAGCATGTCCAATTGAGCTTCAATCAGCATTTTGAATCGTGTGCGGAATACTTTGGATTGTTTTTTCAAATCCTCGATTTCAATGGCAATCTTCCTTGCTTTTGAAAGCGACTCGTTCACGATTCGGTCTGCATTCTTTTCTGCTTCTTTAATAATTAGCTTTGATTCTTTTTGTGCATGCCTTCTTACTTCTTCGGCTGCTTCTTGTGCGACAACAATCGATTTGTTCAATGTTTCTTCAATATTTGTGAAATGACCTAAACGCTCATGCATAGATTCAAGCTTTTCTTCTAATTCCTTTTTTTCACGAATAAGCAATTCATAATCTTTTATGACCTGATCAAGAAACTCATTTACCTCGTCTTCGTCATACCCTCGAAATCCTTTGCTGAATTCTTTATTATGTATATCCAACGGTGTTAAAGGCATGCTGCCACCTCCACTAAATCATCTGCTCATATTTGTTTTAATTATACTGATATTTCGACAGTTTGTGGGCAAAATCCTTCAATTTTCTAAAATTATTTCAAAACTCCTACGACGATTCTCCATTTTTCTTTTTTTGTCATGCCTTCAATCGACATAATTTTGCTTCTGCCAAAGCCCCGTGCAGAAATGATATCCCCTGCCTCACACTGAAACGCCCCCTGTTCGACGACCCGCCAATTCACCTTGACCTGCCCGGCCTTTATTAATGCCTGAACCTTTTGGCGTGAACTATTGGTCACCGATGAAAGAACGGCGTCCAGTCGCAATGAGCTTACGGTAGTCTGGGACTCCTTCCATTCCTCGGTTGAGGTGGACAAATCCGCCCACTCAATATTCTTAATTTCTATCTTCGTTTTTCCAACGTGTGTAAATTGCATTTGCAGATAATCGGCGATCTCTTTGGCAAAAACAAGCTGAATATTTTCTGGTGTCACAAGTATATCCCCAAACTTGTCGCGTCGAACCCCCAATGACATGATGCTTCCTAAAATTTGACGATGATCCAATCTTACAAATTTCTTTGGATAGACGATTTCTGCCAAACCGAGAGAAAAATCTGCTTCTTGTGGTTCATAATAGGAAGGATAAATAATGGCGCGCTTTCTTTCAGAATAAGCACTGCCGCCATTAAAGCGTACGAATATTTCTTGATTTTTACCAAGTAAAGATTCAGTGATTTTTTGCTGCCTCGGATCAAGGAAGTCCGTTAGCTTCGGGGAGTAGCTGTCTTCGACGAATTGCCTCCATTCCATCACCTGATCGACGAATTCTCTTTCCTCGGGACGAAAATGTTGATAAAGACTGTTCATAATTTTTCCTTTCATGCCTCATTGAATTCTAAATCAATAAAGGGTGAATCTCTACTAGTTGTAGATCATCACCCTTTTCCTGTTAGTTCCGTTCATTACTCTTCCGTACTTACATTGTCCAATGAATCAGCTGGAATATCCCCTGCCTTGCAAGGTTCAATACAATAAAGGCAACGATCGGAGAAATATCGATCATTCCAAGCGGGGGCACGATCCTTCTGAACGGCTCTAAATAAGGCTCGCAGATTTTCGTCAATACCCTGCCAATGCTCGTATCCCTCGCATTAGGGAACCAAGACATCAATATGTAGATAATCAATGCCCAAGAGTAAATTTCAATTATGTCTCCTAAAATAACCAATACCCATGCCATTTGTTTTATGACCACCTCGTATCATCTATATCTGCTTCAGAAAATAATTCCGAAATGTTGCCTGATACCTCCACATTATCCGGCGTACAAAGGAAAATATTTGAACCAATCCGTTGAATGTCTCCGCCGATTGCATAGACTGTGCCACTTAAAAAATCGACGATCCGTTTAGCTTGATCGTGCTGGATTCGCTGCAGGTTGACGACGACGGCCCGTCTGTTTTTTAAATGGTCAGCAATTTCCTGTGCTTCTGCGTACACTCTTGGTTCAATTAAAACGACTTTGGATGCCTTTTGTACACTTTGGAGGCTCACGATGTTCTGTTTGTTCGTCACTGGCTGTTTGACAGGTTTGCTTGCTTCTACCTCTTCTTCTTCCATCATTTCTTCTTCCATATCATCATATTCATCATCGAGCAGAAAAAATGTTTTAAATTTTGATTTTAATCCCACTTCCAACACCTCCTATGAGTTTTCGCCAACCAAGGATGTCCCTATCCGTATAAATGTGGCACCTTCTTCGATGGCAATTTGAAAATCATTAGACATACCCATTGATAGTTCCTCACAAGGTGCATTAGCTAATTGCAGCTTTTTGATGGCTGTCTGAATGTCCTTTAATTGAGCAAAACATTTTCTTATTTCATCTCTGTCCTCCGAAAATGGAGCCATCGTCATCAAACCGACAATGGATATATTGGGAAAATCCATAAGCTGTTCCACAAAATTTATTACATCCTCCGGATCCAAACCATGCTTTGATTCTTCACCTGAGGTATTTACCTGGACAAAACATTTCATCGGCTTGTCCGCTCGCTTATTAATTTCTTTGGCTAATGAAAGACGGTCAAGTGAATGTATGTATTGAACTTTATTAATGATATTTTTCACTTTTCTTGTTTGGAGGGACCCGATAAAGTGCCAAATCGGCCCTTCCCCAAGTGCATCCCATTTTTCCAAGAGTCCATCATCCCTATTTTCACCCAAGTTTTTCAACCCTGCGGACAATGCTTCCTTTGCTCTTTCTACGGAAACATATTTCGTTACAGCAATAATCTCAATTTCTCCGGGATTTCTTCCGGAACGTCTGCATGCTTCATCTATTTCCTCTTGTATGACTGCCATTTTGTCTGTTACCTTCATTGATGTCAATCTCCTTTCCAGCCGATAAAACTCAACATTCTGCCCGTACTTCCACCGTCTTTCCGATGTGAAAAGAAGTGCTTTGAATGACAGCTTGTACAATAATTTGTACTCATTATGTTTCGGGCTGGAATACCTGATTTTTCCAAGATGATTCTGTTCATCTTTTTGAGATCCAATGCATATTGAGCGAAGCTGATTTCATTATAGGGCTTTTGATCGCTGACTTCTAGCCATTTTTCAATTTCTTTTATTACATTATCATCAACAATATAACAATCTTGACAGATGGATGGTCCGATCATGACCTGGATCTTCTCCTTGTTGATTCCATGTTTTTCCCACTGAAGGATCATCTCAGCCGCAATCCCTTTTACCGTACCTTTCCAGCCGGCATGGGCGATGCCGATCATCCGGCTATCCGGTTCGATAAAATAAACCGGGACGCAATCAGCGAAGCATAAAGTGAGCAGAAGTCCTTCAACGCATGTATACAGGCCGTCCGTGTCCTTTATGCTTGAAGCATAGTCAAGAGAGCCTTTTCCTCGATCATCTTTCCCAATTTGCTGAATGTGGCTGCCATGGGTTTGTTCAGCACCTACCCAATGATCCACCGGTAATCCGATCGAGGAGGAAAGGGTCTTTCGGTTTTCTGCCACAAGCTCCAGGTGATCTCCCACATGGAAGCCGCAGTTGAGCCCTTCATAGGCTCCTTGGCTATGTCCGCCAATCCTTGTTGAAAACCCGGCGGTCAGGCCGTTATATTTCCCAGTCCATTCTTTGATTCCGTAGAATTCTGTACTTTCCTGTACAAATGGTTCACTCATTACCAAGGTCCTCCATTTGTTTTTCTCTAGTTTAACACAAGAGACAGGGAAAGGTCAGCTCTTATCACTATTTAGGTTCCTGCAGCTGCTGCTGGGAATACTTTTGATCCTTGAAGCGTACAAGAATAACATCGGTTCCGATTTTTACAATATTATTCCAAGGGACGACCACATCCTCTTCCTTTCCAAAAAAACCGAGCAATTTCCCTCCTGTCCCGATTACGATGGCTTCAATTTTTCCAGTATCCAAATTAATTTCTATATCTGCGATATTCCCAAGTTTTTTTCCGTCAGAAATATTCACGACATCTTTTATCTGGAATTCAGATATTCTTACCATCTTTATTACTCTCCCCTCAAATGAATCTTCTCTAACTACTATATGCTTCCGGAGTGTAAAATGATGATAAGCGTCTAGAACGTTTAAAAGCCAGCTGGAAGACAGCTGGCTGGTGTTTATTGAATATTTTTGTTCATTTGTTTGATTGCAGCTTTCTCAAGCCGCGACACTTGAGCTTGTGAGATGCCGATTTCTTCTGCCACTTCCATTTGTGTTTTACCTTGGAAGAATCGCTTGCGAATGATCATTTTTTCCCTTTCATTCAACCTTCTCATGCCCTCTTTTAAAGCAATTTCCTCAATCCATTGGATATCCTTGTTTTTCTCATCGCTCAATTGATCCATCACAAAGATCGGATCACCACCATCATTATAAATGGGTTCGAACAATGATACAGGGTCCTGAATGGCATCAAGTGCAAAAACCACTTCTTCATGGGCAACATCAAGCACTCTGGCAATTTCCTCAGCGGTCGGCTCTCTAGATGTCTCACTCATTAGCCGCTCCCTTACTTGCAGTGCCTTATACGCAATGTCTCTTAAGCTGCGGGAAACCCGTATTGGATTATTATCCCTCAGATAACGGCGAATCTCACCGATGATCATCGGGACAGCGTAGGTGGAAAATTTCACATTTTGGCTCAAATCGAAATTATCTATGGATTTCATGAGTCCGATACAGCCTACTTGAAATAAGTCGTCCACAAATTCCCCACGGTTGTTAAACCTTTGGATAACGCTCAAGACTAATCGTAAATTTCCATTTACTAATTTTTCTCTTGCTGAAAGTTCTCCAGACTGCATTTGCTTGAAGAGTTCTCTCATTTCCTCATTTTTAAGGACTGGAAGCTTAGATGTGTCAACACCGCATATTTCTACTTTATTACGCGTCAAGTATTTTCCCTCCTATCAGGAGCTGCTGTTACAAAGTTAAGTATCTCCTTGGGAGGGAAATTTATGCACGAAGCTATTCCATTTCACACTGTCAATTCGTCCATTTTATGTAAAAACCTAGTCATATCAAGTAATGAATCCTCTAATTTTTTTATAATTTTTTTCGCCGTAATGGTTCTTGCTAATAATCCAATGTATAGTTCGATATCCGCCCGTTATCCGCACCTCCGGCTCGAATCCACATTAGATGGCGAAATGACGTTTCACAAGTCTTTTGTGAATATATCTTTCCTAATTCTACCTTGGTAAAATTTGTTGCTTTCATGAGGTCGTTCGATGTTGGCACACGACGTGCCGAACTTAATCGAACAACCGCCCAACCTCTCCTCACTCCGCTGCGGGGTCTCACCTTGTCCGCTAATCCATCCGGAGTCTCGCACCTTCCGCTGCAATCAACTTCATTTGATGATTCTTTTAAGAAAAACTGTTTAAACCGACAATCATATATAAAACAGCTTCACCAGAACATCTCAATCTTTTTTAAAAAATAATAGGACCCCTAAAAGTATCGATACTTTCAGGAAATCCTATTTTGTCGATATAGAAAATAAAGATTAGCCTTACTCGATTATTGCTTAGTCCAAGAAAAATTCGAACCCCAATTTTCCCTTCTCTTCGCCTCTGTTCGAGCCGGCTCCGCTTTTCTTTACACCATTTTGTTGAATTCTTTTCTTAGTCTTTTTATGATCCTTTTTTCAAGACGGGAGATGTAGGATTGGGATATTCCCAACATATCCGCAACGTCCTTTTGTGTCTTTTCTTCCCCCCCTATTAAGCCAAAACGAAGTTCCATGATTTGCTTCTCTCGATCGGATAGTTGATGCAATGCCTTCAGGAGTAATTTCCGATCGACTGTCGCCTCCAGATCTTTCGTTATGATATCTTCTTCCGTTCCAAGCACATCCGATAGGAGAAGTTCATTTCCATCCCAGTCAATATTGAGCGGCTCATCGAACGATACTTCCGATCTTATTTTATTATTTCTTCTCAAATACATTAATATTTCGTTTTCGATGCAGCGGGAAGCATATGTAGCCAATTTGATCTTCTTCTCTGGATTGAATGTGTTTACCGCTTTAATGAGGCCAATCGTTCCTATGCTGATTAAGTCCTCGATATTGATGCCGGTGTTTTCAAACTTTCTTGCTATATATACGACCAGCCTCAGATTTCTTTCGATGAGCAAGGATCGTGCAGCTTTATCGCCTTTTGGCAGTTTCTTCAGAAGCACTTCCTCTTCATCTTTGGTCAATGGCGGCGGAAGTGCTTCGCTCCCGCCGATATAATAGATCTCATCCGATTTAATACCGAGCTTGATCAATAATTTATACCAATAATAAGACAGCTTGAGTTTTAAACTTTTCAACTTGTTTCCTCCTTCTATTTTATACAAATGCGGAGTATAGTTATATTACCGCTCATTATGAGGCCGTTTTTACACTGATCCCAGTAAGCATTTTCGGATGGACGATGCAGTCAAATTCATCATCCTGCGATAACGGTTGCACCGTAAATGAGATTAGCGCCTTCTTTATGGTCCATGTCTCCTGTTGATTGCTTATCTTGATGAAATCCGGCTTGAATGCACTGAGTAATTGATGCTGTTTTCCAACAACCTGTGCCGGCACAAATCTAAGCCGATCTCGCCATTCATCAGGAAGCTGTATGGTCCCGTCCATAAATGCGTCCGGATCCCTGGCTATCGAAACAATAGGTGAAGGCAGATGTTCTTGTAAGCTCTTGATGGAAACAATCATCACAGGCATTTGAGAAATGGGATCGGTTAATTTATTCCCGCTGTCGATCAAACCCTTTAAAGTGAACTTAAGTCCATTAAGTTCTATTGATACCAATACAATTTGATCGTATTGAATTTTTGCCATTTCAAAGGTCTCGATCCTTTTCTTGGAGAAATACCATGCAGCTGGAATCCCAAATATCACGAACAACCAAGATATCGGATCACCGAAGCCCCGAACACTGGCCAAGAATATTGAAGATTGATAATCGAGCTGGAAAGATAACAAATAATGAGTCCCCATGAGGATGCCGCCTATTAAAAAGGTGGAAAAATAAAAGGTCATTAAATTGCTTAAATAATACTTTGCCCGTTTAAAGCCAAAGACTGCCAATACCATCATCAGAGAGAATGATAATTTCAGCCAGATATCATTTGCAATCCCGCCCCATGGTGTAATAGGAAGTAAAATGATCAATGAGCCAATAAACCCGCCCAGCAAGACCCTCCACCAAGGAACATGCCTTTTCAAAATAAGAGAGGTCATCCATAATATCAAACTATCTACTAAAAGATTCAATAGCCAGATCACATCTAAATAAATTACCAACCATTCCCCCCCTTATCGCTTATCTTTTTGTGGTTAGAAAAAGTATATCCCACCTCCTGGTCAGAAGTGTGTCAGTTCTTGTATGCTGGACGAAAGATTTTTTTGGAGTTTCGTTCGAATTTTGTCAAATCTTTTTGAGAGAAATTGTGGGAGAAGAATGATGATTTTATTGGAGATGTTTTCAAATTAATGTTTATTACATTCTAATATTGATTTTTTAATAGCTATTTTGTTCGATGAATGAAAGTTTTCCAGCTCTTTTCCCATATACGCTATTTTAAAGTTGAAACTTTGTTTAAACCATCATACTTTATTAGCTGAAGCAACAATGTATGAGAAAAGAGCCTAAATAAAAAAACGAGTGGCATTCACCACTCGTTTTCATATTCTTATCGGCGTCGATTGCGATTTCGCAGGAATGTAGGAATATCCAATGTTTCTTCCATCGGCTGGGATGAAGTAGAACGCTGTGTTTGCGGTTCCGGCTGAATTTCTTCGCGTTTCGGCTCCCTTTTCACTGTTGGATTCGCATTTTGTTTCATTTGACCGAATGAAGGGCGGACTTGCTTAGGCTGAACGACTTCTTCATTAAAACCTGTTGCAATGACCGTTACTACAATTTCATCTTTGAAATTCTCATTAATTACAGAACCAAAAATCATGTTCACTTCTTGGTCTGATGCAGATGCTACGATATCCGCCGCTTCTTGAACCTCATATAAGCTAAGGTTCGTTCCGCCGGTGATATTCATAAGCACGCCTTGTGCTCCATCAATGGAAGTTTCAAGCAGCGGAGAGGAAATTGCTTTTTTCGCAGCCTCTGCCGCACGACTTTCACCAGTGGCAACACCAATTCCCATCAATGCAGACCCTTTATTGGACATGATTGTCTTTACATCGGCAAAGTCCAGATTGATTAATCCTGGGACAGCGATTAAATCGGAAATACCTTGAACACCTTGTCGAAGGACGTTATCCGCTTCACGGAATGCCTCAAGCATCGGGGTGCTTTTATCAACAATTTCCAACAACCTGTCATTGGGAATGACGATGAGTGTATCGACAGCTTCTTTCATGGAAGAAATTCCGCCAGCTGCCTGTGTTTGACGCTTTCGGCCTTCAAATGTAAATGGGCGTGTAACAACACCAACTGTCAAAGCGCCAAGATCTTTCGCGATCTGAGCAATGACCGGTGCAGCACCAGTTCCCGTTCCGCCTCCCATACCTGCGGTTACGAAAACCATATCTGCGCCTTTAAGTGCTTCTTCGATTTGCTCCTTGCTTTCTTCAGCGGCTTTTTTGCCGACCTCTGGATTGGCGCCTGCACCCAATCCCCTTGTCAACTTGGCCCCTATTTGCATCTTTATTTCAGCTTTTGATAGATTCAATGCTTGTGCATCTGTATTAACAGAAATGAATTCTACACCTTGAACCCCATGTTCAATCATTCGGTTTACGGCGTTGTTTCCACCGCCGCCAACTCCGATTACTTTAATAGTTGCTAATTGGTCTAAATTAGTATCAAACTCCAACATGACAAATCCTCCTAATTCGTCTATTTCCGCTACGATGTCTTATTCGAAAAAGTATCCAAAAAACTTTTTCATTTTATTCGAAATCTTTTCTTCTGGCTGCTTCTCTACTCTTGGTTTTGGCTGTGGTTGTTTTGCTTGCCTCTTCTCGACATTTTCAGAAGGAACGGGAGCAGCACTTACGTTTCTTCCTTGCAATCTAGCATTCTTGTGTGCGTATTTGATTAAACCAACAGCAGTAGTATATTGTGATTCCCGGACACCAATGTAATCCGGAATCGCAACTCTTACGCGATTTTGGAATACCAGCTGAGCTAGATCAAGAACTCCTGGGAGGTTAGCCATCCCGCCGGTAAGGACATAGCCGCCGGGTAAGTCTCTAATACCCAATCTTTTTAATTCATGTTGAACCAGGTCGAAGATTTCTTCAAGCCTTGCTTCAATGATATCAGAAATTTCTAATTGATTAAATTGCTGATGTTGATCACTTCCTATAATTGGAACACTGAACACTTCTTCCTCTGATGCGTGGTCATAAAATGCATGTCCATATTTTGCCTTGATTCTTTCAGCATCTTCGGTTGATGTCCGCAAGCCAATCGATAAATCTTTGGTAATGTGCTCGCCGCCTACCGGCAATACTGAAGTAACCTTCAAATGACCTTGCTCAAAAACAGCAAGAGTCGTTGAGCCACCGCCTATATCGATGAGGGCGGCTCCTAGATTTTGTTCATCCTTCGATAATGCAATCGCTCCAGCTGCCAGTGGCTGCAGAACAATATCCGTAATATCCAGCCCTGCGCGCTCCACACAGCGAAGAGTATTATGTAATATAGTTTTGGAACCTGTTATAATGGTGCCTTCCATCTCGAGCCTTACACCGATCATGCCGCGAGGGTCATTTATTTCATCGAGCCCGTCAACAATGAACTGCTTCGGGATGACATTAATGATTTCTCGTTCTGGTGGTATGGAAACGACTTGGGCCGCATCCATTACCCTTGCTACGTCATCATCCGATATTTCACGGTTTTCACTTGATACTGCCACTACTCCGTGACAAGGTTGGAGGGTGACGTGATTGCCGGCTACACCTACAATCACTTTGTTAATATTCATACCTATCATTCTCTCTGCTTGCTCGACTGCTTTTTTTATAGAATGAACGGTTTCGTCTATATCGACAATAGACCCTTTTCTAATCCCTTCTGAAAGGACGTTTCCAACACCGATAATGTTTAAGGAATCATTGACCATTTCTCCAATTATCACTTTTACAGTGGATGTACCGATGTCAAGACTCACATATATTTCATTGCTGTTCATTCTATGGCACCTCCTTCAACAAATCTACATTACTTTTCGTATTTTGAACAACAATTGTAATGATTAACGTTAAATTGAATATATCTTATAATGTAATTCGGCAAAACTCACATTTTCCCTTTTAAAAAATCAATTTTTTTCAGATTTTTCATTAGAATTTGAAGACCATTTGCTAATCAAAATCCGCCTGATGACAGCGATGTTCTGAAATAGACGGACGCCAAAGGCAAAAACAGCTGCTAAATACAAGTCTACACCAAGATGTACACCTAGAAAAGCCAAACTTGCGGCTAGCAAAATGTTAAAAAAGAAGCCCGAAACAAAAACGCGATCATCATAAATATTTTGCAAATGAGCCCTAATTCCCCCGAAAAGGGTGTCAAGTGCAGCCAAAACTGCGATGGAAAGGTAGTTAGAGTATTCCTCCGGGATCCGTATATCGGTCAACAGGCCAAGAACTACCCCAACTAGAAGCCCTAAAACTGGAAGCCACATACTAATTCTCTCCTTTTTCTTTGACAGGCTCCATGTAGCGAATCCTAATTGTATCCTGATAGCCAGGTATTTTTACTTTTTTGCTCGGTTTAGAAATGTTGATCCTCAGATCATCGAGGAAAAATTCATCTGCTGATTGAGATACCTGCATTCTATTGTACAACTTCTGGGCCGTTTCCCAATCGTCGGTAATGATCTTGACCTCAATCGGCACTTTGCCGACCGTATGGCCATTGACTTTCGTTTCACCGTTGATGTCGCGTATGACTGTATTATTGACAACCCGCTGATTGTCGATGGAAATATACTTGGCGTCATACATATTCAGCTCATTCACCATTCTTTTCAAAAGATCCGGCGAAACGGACTTCAGGTTCTTCCCGAGGAGCCCGTCTTCGTATACAGGTTCGATCGTCAGGACAATCCCGGGACCGCTTATGTCTGTTAGTCCTGCTTCTTTTTTCAGCTCATCAAGGGTTTCCCGCAAGGCTTCTTCCTTGCTCACCTTCTTATTGGCTTCATACTTGTCCAATTTTTCCTCGTTGGATCTAATTTCATTGATTAAATTTGATTGTAATTTTTTTTCTTTCAACAACGCTTCCCTTAATTCCCAGATATCCCGGGTGTCTCTGACTACAGGTTTCTTCACGGTTTGAAATTGTATGGCCAGCATGAAACCGATAATGATTGTAATCAATGTGAAGCTGACTTTGACTCTTTTGGCCACTCCTTTTCACCTAGCCTTCTAGTTTAAAGGAAAAGACCCTACCTTAGGAAGATTCCCCAAGGATAGGTTCTAACACTATTTGATCTTTCTTTTCCAGCTTGAAAATAATATTATCGTTCACAAGCTGGTCTTTCACGCCTCCTGTAATATTCAGCGCTGAAGCCATAACATCCGGATCCCCTATTGCCGAGATGGTGAATGGGGCAGGATGTTGAACCCCGTCCACCGTGATGACTGGACCATTGCATAATATATAGGAATCATGCTGCAGCCTCTGGCCATTGATCGCCACCGCACCAGCCCCTGCAATATACAGTTCGTTGATTACACTGAAAATATGGTGTTCGTGCACAAGATAATTATTGACATTTTCTTCATCTGGATTATAATCACCATCTTCCAATGTGACGACGATTCCTTTACCCTTTACTTTCACTTTCCCGAGATACATCCGATACTTTTCAGCATCCTCCGCCAAATTGTAAAATACCTGTTCTTCCTTGGAAAGCTCCTTCTCACTGTCAAGCACTTTCGATTGCTTGGCATACAGCTCTTTCTGAAGCTTTCGATTGGCTTTTTGCTGTTCTATCAGCTGGCTTCTCAATTGATCTTCCCGCTCCCATTGCCGATCGGTAATTTTATTCTTTGCCTGTTCTTTATTTGCTAAGCTGTATGAGAAAGCAAGAATAAACCCGAGTACAAGCGTGACAAGAGAGAGGACGACTTGCTTACCTTTTATCTTCTTTTTTTTCATTTTGATTCTCTCCCTCGGAGTCATAAGCTTTGAAAAAGGAGCCGACTTCCAAGTCGATGACACCTTTCTTATTTGGATCCAATTGGCTTATGATGGAAGGGTAATGTACCATTTTTCCGGCAAACGTACGGATGGTCGCACTGACTTCGAATCCATCATTCATAAATAGCGTGATATGATATTTATCGGTTTTTTTAGGGGTGTATTGAATTTCCGAGATGGAATTGACAATTTCATCGGGCACTTTGCCTAATTCCTTAACCATTTCATTCAATACATTTCCTTGTAAAAAATCCGACAGAATAGGAGAATTAACGGGGATTCCTTTCATAGGGGCATCCCTGATAATCTTCCCATTTTCTAAAACTGGCAAAAAGCTTGTCCCCTTTGCCAAGTAAGCAATTTTTCCATATTCACTAATATGTATTGTAATATTATTTGGAAGGTGGACACTTACTTTTGCTTTTTTTACTTCAGGCATTTCAGTCAATCTCTTTTGCGTCTCTTTCCGATTAATGCCCCAGACATTCATGCCTTTTTTTATTTTGCTATTCTTTAAGATTGTCTGATTGCTTAACAGGCTGTTCCCTGTTACTTCAATCTTATTCACCTTGCTGAAGGGAGATTGAAAATAAGCAACGCATACGATCAACAGAAAGAATATGGAAAGCAGTAGAATGAGTCTTCGGTTTGCTTTTCGCTTCCTTTGCTGCTTTATTTTTGGAATGCGGTCTTCCAGTGAAACAATATTTCCTTTTTTCATAACAATCCACCTTTTCACTTACATAAAGAATGGAGTAGCAGAAATCCTTCCATTCAAAACGATTAAGAAAGGCTCTCTTATCTCTATTTTAGCTTATAGACTATAAACAGAAAAGAATGAAATCCATAATTTTCTGTTTATCCACCACCATTTATGCTTTCATTGTGAGCATTAAAATCGCAGATTGTGTCTATTTCTCCCTCGCTTGACGATTTCCAGTGAGCTGGAGCATGACATTGTACAGCCTTGATGTAGCATCCGGCATGCCAAGCTGTTTTGCTGACTCGCTCATTCTTTTCTTTTTCTCCGCATCCAAAACGATCTGGTCAATATGCCGAACCAGATTCTCTGAAGTCAGTTCACTTTCCAATAAAAGACTCGCAGCATCTTTTTCAACCAATGCCCTTGCATTTTTTTCTTGATGATTATTTGTAACATATGGACTCGGGATTAATAAGCTCGGTACTCCCAATGCAGTGAACTCTGCAATGGACGTCGCACCCGCCCTGGAAACGACTGCATCGACAGAACGCAATACTTCAGGCATATTATGCAAAAATGGAGTGATGACGACATTTTTCAATTCACCGGCTGCTTCCGCTTCCTTCTTCACCTTGTCAAAATGGACATCTCCTGTTACATAGATCACCTGATAAGGCTTTTGAGCAAAGGATTCAAGTGATGCAACAACAGCTTCGTTGATGGGACGCGCGCCCCTGCTCCCTCCAAAGATTAGCACTGAAGGTTTTAGATCCGTCAATCCAAGCCTTGCAAGTATATCTGTTTTTTTAATCCCGGCAACTTCGGAAGCCCTTGGATTTCCTGTGAGGACGACCTTTTCCTTTGGGAAAAACCCTGTGGCAGATTCAAAACAGATTGCCACTTTATCTACATACTTGCTCAGGAATTTGTTCGTCAGGCCCGGCACACTATTTTGTTCATGTACGATGGATGGGATATTTTCTTTTGCCGCTGCATAAACGACAGGACCGCAAACATATCCGCCTGTCCCGATCACCATATCAGGTTTGAATTCTCTTATTATTTTCCTGCTCTCCTTGACGCCCTTAAGAAAGCGGAGAACGGTCTTGACATTTTCAAATGAAATTGATCGTTTAAATCCTGTGATCTCAATGGACTTAAACGGAATCTCCTCGCGGGTTACCAGCTTTGACTCCAGACCCTTAGATGTGCCGATATATAAGAATTCGGTGTCTGGATGTTTTTGTTTAATCGTTCTGATAAAAGCCAGGGCAGGATAGATATGTCCGCCTGTCCCCCCGCCACTCACAATAATTTTCATGATTTCACCTCATTAAGTGTTAAACAAAGATGCACTATGTATATGAGCAACGTTTTACCGTTACCCTATCTTACTATATTCTAAACAGCATTGTTCTAATCACATAGGAATGTCATTGAAATGTAATATCACTCGACCATATTTTTCTATTTTATCCTTAAAAAGATGAAAAGGAAACCCAATTTCGGGTTCCCTTGGCAATTTTTTTCTTTAGTATCTTGAGTAGCGGCTGATATTCAATAATACCCCAACCGCCATTAACATGAGAGTAAGCGAAGAACCTCCATAGCTTAGAAAAGGAAGTGTTATGCCCGTTACCGGCATCAGCCCGGTCACAACCCCGATATTGATCATGACCTGGATCGCAATCATGGAAATGATTCCGACAGCTAGAAAGCTGCCATATAAATCCGGTGCCCCAAGTGCGATTCGAATCCCCCTCCAAAGAAGAAGCGCAAACAACAGCAAGACGAGCGTCCCCCCGATGAAGCCCAGCTCTTCGGATAAGATGGCAAAGATAAAATCCGTTTGCGGCTCTGGCAAATAAAAGAACTTTTGCCTGCTTTGGCCCAAGCCAAGTCCAAATAGCCCTCCTGGACCGATGGCATACAAAGATTGGATGATCTGAAATCCACTGACCAGGGGATCTGACCACGGATCCAGAAATGATGTAATCCGCTTGATTCGGTATGGTGCTGAAAGAATCAAACCTACAAAGCCTAGGACACCGAGAATGCCCAAACCAGCAAAATGGCTGATTCTTGCACCGGAAATAAAAATCATGATGATACATGTCCCAACCATGACCGTGCCAGTTCCAAGGTCAGGCTGCAGCATGATCAGGCCAAATGCGATGAATACAAGGGAAAGTGACGGTACCAGACCTTTTTTAAAGGATGTAATATATTTCTGCCGTTCTGCTAAAAATTTTGCTAAAAATGCAATCATGGCAAGCTTCATGAATTCCGATGGCTGGATCGAAAAAGCGCCGACGCCGATCCAGCTCCTGGAACCATTCCGGACCATACCCACTCCGGGAACCAACACCATCAGAAGCATGACAAAGCATATAATCAAAATGATTTTCGCCCAAGTTCTCCATGTCCAATAATCGATATTCATTATAAAGAACATGGCAATGATGCCGACACCTGCAAACAACAATTGTCTTTTGGCAAAGAAGAAAGAGTCGTCGAATTTATATGTGGCCCAAACGGCGCTTGCACTATAGACCATGATCAATCCTATTGCTAACAAGAAAAGCGTTGCGATGATCAAGATAAAATCCGGGGTCGATTTTTTTAACGGCAACTGTCAACACCTCTACAGACTATATTTTGAGCCTGCTTGAGCACATATGGAGCGATTGATGATCCCTTTGCCCATCCTATTAGCCAAGCTCTTATATAAGCTTATGCACCGCATTTATGAAAATATCACCGCGAACTTCAAAAGTTTTATATTGATCCCAGCTTGCACATGCAGGGGAAAGCAAGATCACATCCCCTTCATTCGAGCATTCATAGGCTGCAGGCACTGCCTTTTCAACATTATCGACACGCTGAATCTTTTCTATTCCTGCTCTCCTGCCAATCTCTTCTATCTTTGGAGCTGTTTGTCCAAAGGTAATTAATGCTTTCACATTTTTCATAAAAGGAAGAAGATCGTCAAAATCGTTGCCTCTATCAAGTCCACCGGCGAGAAGGATGATCGGTTGATCGAATGCCTTCAAAGCACTTTGGGTCGCCAGAATATTCGTGGCTTTCGAATCATTGAAGAATTTCCTTCCATTTAACTCGGAAACAAACTGGGTTCTGTGTTTTACGCCAGTAAATGTAGAAAGGATGAACTTGATTGCCTCATTGTCCACTCCCTTTAGCTTTGCTGCAGCAATGGCTGACAACACGTTTTCCAGATTATGCTCTCCCGGAAGCGCGATGTCATGAAGATGAATGACGGCCTCACCATCAAACATGACATTTCCTTCATGAACGGAACAGCCCTTCTCAAGATATTTCTTAGTGGAAAATGGGACGATTTGCGCTTTCGATGATTTGATCCTTTCCATCAGCTGAGGCTGTTCGGCATTGACAATCAAAAAGTCATCTTCTGTTTGATTCATCGTAATATTAACCTTTGCTCTCCAATAGTCCTCAAGTCCTCCATGATAATCAAGATGGGCCTCATAAAGATTGGTAATGATAGCGATCTTCGGACGGAACTCTCTGATTCCCATCAGCTGAAAGGATGATAATTCAATGACGATTTGATTATCACGATCAGCCTTCTGGGCAACCTCAGAAGCAACCGTCCCGATATTCCCCGCAATCAAAGGGTTCAGATCGCCTTTCTCCAGCATATTGAAAATGAGGGTGGTCGTCGTTGTCTTCCCATTAGTTCCGGTGATTCCAATAAAATCTGCTTCGGAAATTTCATAGGCAAGCTCTACTTCCGTAATGACAGGGATCCCCTGTTCCAATGCACCGGCTACAAGAGGGATTGAATATGGAATCCCAGGGTTTTTCACGATCAATTCAAAGCCTTCGTCCAATAGCTCAATCGGGTGGTCTCCGCAAATAACCTTTATTCCCTGGTCTAGGAGGTTTTGCGCCGCCGGATTCTCTGCCAGGGGCTTTTTGTCATTTACCGTCACAAATGCACCAAGCTTATGAAGAAGTGAAGCAGCACTGACTCCGCTTTTAGCCAACCCTAACACCAATATTTTTTTATATTTGTATTTCGTTATCATTTCCACTTACATCCACACCTCGATATAAATGCCCAGGATGGCACAGATTACTCCAACACTCCAGAACGTTACTACCACACGCCATTCAGACCAGCCAACCAGCTCATAATGATGGTGTAATGGACTCATCTTAAAAATTCTTTTCCCTGTCGTCTTAAAAGAGATGACCTGCATGATCACCGAGAGGGTTTCGATTACAAATACTCCCCCGATGATGACAAGCAGAAGCTCCAGCTTTGTCAAAATCGCAATGGTTGCGATGGCGCCGCCTAATGCCAGTGAACCGGTATCCCCCATAAAAACTTTTGCAGGATGTGCATTGAAAACCAGAAAACCAAGGACTGCCCCAACGACCGATACAGAAAAGATGGCTACATCATATTGTGATAAATTCCACGCCAGGATGGCAAAGGCCCCAAATGCAATGGCAGCCGTACCAGATACCAAGCCATCCAAGCCATCCGTCAAATTGACAGCGTTCGAAAAGCCGACGAGCCAGAAAATGACGATGAAGATGTAAAACCATCCTAAATGCAGGGTGATATCGGTGAATGGAATGGATAAATCCGATGAAAGGCCGCTTTGACGATAAATCAAATAGAAAATTACGGCGATGACAATCTGACCCAGGAGCTTTTGTCTGGATGTAAGCCCCAGGTTCCGCTTCATGACGACTTTTATGAAGTCATCCAAGAATCCCAGCACTCCGAAACCGAGTGTAACAAGCAAAAGCATCAATGTTTTTGAACTCGGTTCAGCAAACTTCCCGGACATCACCAACGTGGTGACAGTGATCGAAATCAGGAAAACGATCCCTCCCATCGTAGGGGTGCCGGATTTTTTTTGATGCGACTTGGGCCCTTCTTCACGTATACTCTGACCAAACTTCAACCTTCTCAGGAACGGTATGAAGACTGGGGATAATAAGACGGTTATTAAGAATCCCATCAGGATTGTAAAAAACAAGAATTGTTGCAGCATCATTTCCCCGTCCCTTCACTACAATTTTCATCAATAAGCTTCATCAGCTTATCACGATCTTTTTGTACAGCAATATCATATGTTTTAATCTCTTCTTTAAGAAGATTTGATGCATAAAAAACGAAATTAGTCATGTTTTCCCACTCTTTTTTTCTATTTTTGTCAATAAGCTTTGCGTATTCGGCGAAAATCTGCTGATACGCACATTTGGTGTTCGTTACTATAAACATCGGGAAATGATTGGGCGTATAGGCCGGTATTGGCCACTCCTCTTGCCAAACAGCTGCAATCGCTCCATTCCCGATTGCGGTCAGCAAGGACTGCGATTCATCAAATGGGATGAAAAGGCACCTGCTGCAAGGATGGGATTCCGAAATGGTGACGGTATTGAACGTCATGATTTTATCTTGAATCCCTATCGACTTTGGATATAAGTCATATATAAATCCATAGTTCAGCATCACAACTACTTCTTCCGGATTGCTTCAGCTGCTACTATTCGATCATCGAAGTCATGGACTGCATCCCCAATTATTTGATAAGTTTCATGGCCTTTCCCGGCAATCAGGACGACATCACCCTTCTCAGCTGATTCAATAGCTTTCAGGATTGCATCCTTTCGATCTACCAGGGCCTCATATCTTTTACCTTTGACACCTTCGATCATATCGGCAAGAATCGCATTTGGATCTTCGCTTCGAGGATTGTCGGAGGTGAAAATCGGATCTGTCGCATATTTGCAAGCAATCTTGGCCATTAATGGACGCTTCGTTTTATCCCGGTCGCCTCCACAGCCTACAACAACAAAAACCTTATTATCTGCAATCTGTTTAACAGTCTTCAATACATTTTCCAGGCTGTCGGGTGTGTGCGCATAATCAACAATCACCGGGAAATCCTGCCCTTCATCCACCAATTCGAATCTTCCAGCCACCCCTTCGACTTTTTGAAGAGCCGACAAAATTGTTTCAATGGATAGCTCGGATGCATAGCATGCTGCAATGGCAGCCAGTGCATTGTATACACTGAATTTACCGATCAGCTTTAATGAAACTTCCCTTTCGCCATCCGGGTATTTCAACTGGAAGGTAGTCCCCTGGCCGTTCATGCGGATATTGACTGCTTGAAAGTCGGCATCATGCTCGATTCCGAATGTAACGACATGGGCGGCTGTGTCCTGCAAATAAAACTCTGATGCAGGATCGTCTGCATTCAGCACTGCAAATTTTGGCCTTTTATGATCATAAGTGTTTCCAAGCTGTGAAAACAATAGTCCTTTCGCATGCCTATACTCATCCATCGTCTTATGGTAGTCGAGATGATCTTGGGACAGGTTCGTAAAAACGGCAATGTTATAGTCGCAGCCATGAACCCTGCCTTGTACCAAAGCATGAGAAGAAACTTCCATGATGGCCGCTTCAATATTCTCTTCCTTCATCTGATGAAACGTTTTTTGCAGCGTCAAGCTTTCTGGTGTCGTATTTTTTGTTTCAATGATGCGTTCATTCATTTTCACATACATCGTGCCGATCAATCCGGTCGGCACCTTCGCATGCCGGTACACTGCATCAATGAGATGGCTTGTTGTCGTCTTGCCATTCGTACCAGTTATACCTATAAGGTGAAGCTGTTTAGTCGGCTGGCCATAAAAGCCGTCAGCGAGCACTGACATGGCCCGTTTTGTATCCTTCACAACAATGACAGGCACATTGAGATCAAGCGGACGCTCGGACAAAACGGCAGCTGCTCCAGATTCTACAGCATTTTGGGCAAAATTGTGCCCGTCATTTGTAAACCCTTTAATGCAAATGAATAAACTTCCCTTTTCAACTTTTCGATTATCATTCTCCAACGAATGAATCTCAGGGTTCTCATTTGGCTTGTTTATTTTCATCGGTAAAAAATTTAATAATGTATGTAATTTCATCTTTTCAATCCCCTCTATAGATAAGAAAGCAATCATATTTATTTTACATAAAAAATCATTCTGATGCTATCAGCCTTTTTGCATTCTGTCAAAAATTTTATCGATTTGGATCGTCCTTATCCATCATGAGGAAAGTGCCGGGCCCCCGCATACCATATACAGCAGAAAAACCGAAAAATCCTACTATATATAGCATGATGAGAAGAGCCAGGCACTCCATGGGAAAGCCATTATACATCCATCGTCAATTCATATAGATTCTGATTGTCGAGCCCACTTCCACCTTCGTACCTGGTTGAGGCGATTGTTTGATGACTTTATCTCCCGACCCGCTGACATCAAGTTTAATATCGTACAAATATTGCTGAAGTTCTTTTTTTGTCAATCCAACAAGGTTAGGTACTTTCACTGTCGGAGCATCCAAAATCGATGGCTTCTTTTCAATTTGATTTTTACGAGGTTCCACTCCAATAGCCCTAAGGCTATCCTCCATGATGTTGCCAACAATCGGCGCAGCGACCGTTCCACCAAATGCAACTGTTCCTTTAGGGTTATCCACCGCAACATATACTACCAGCTGTGGATCATCCGCAGGGGCAAACCCCATGAATGAAACGATATAGTTATTTTCTAAATATCTTCCGTTCTGGGCTTTTTGGGCGGTCCCTGTCTTTCCTCCGACACGATACATATCCACATATGCATTTTTACCTGTGCCGAGTGCGACGACAGTTTCCAAGGCATTGCGGATTTTCTTTGATGTCTCTTCTGAGATGACACGCCTTTTTGCTACCGGAGTCTTCCTCATCACTACATCCCCGGTCTTTGGATCAACCAATTCTTTTGCAATGTATGGTTGATATAATATTCCTCCATTAACCGCAGCTGCCACTGCTGCTACCTGTTGGATCGGGGTAACTGCAACACCTTGCCCAAAGGCGGTTGTCGCCTGCTCGACTGGTCCTACGCGATCCAGGTTGAAAAGGATCCCTTTTCCTTCCCCCTGCAAATCGATCCCCGTTTTTTCTCCAAATCCGAAATCCTTGATATATTTGAACAATTTCTCCTTCCCCAGACGCTGCCCCAGTTCCACAAAGCCCGGGTTGCAGGAATTCTGGACGACCTCGAGGAAGGTTTCAGATCCATGTCCTCCACGCTTCCAGCAGTGAAGCGTAGACCCTGCTACCTCGACAGAACCGGAATCATAGAAATGGTCGTGTTCGAGATCCACTTTTCCTTCCTGAAGGGCAGCAGCCAGAGTGATGATCTTGAACGTGGAACCCGGCTCAAATGTACTCCAAATGGGGAGGTTCCTGTTGTAAACCTCCGGGGAAACATTTCTGAAATTTGCGGGATCGAATGTAGGCCTGCTCGACATGGCCAGAATTTCACCATTATTCGGATTCATGGCGATCGCAATCAATCCATCAGGATTATAGGTTGCCTCTGCAATATCCAGCTCACGCTCCACAATCGTCTGCACCTTCGTATCAATCGTTAATTTTAAGTCAAGTCCATCGACAGGCGGCTCATAGTCATCCGACATGTCCGGCATCCTCTTCCCTTTTGCATCGGAATAGAATTGGACAGAACCTTTTTTGCCGCTCAGCTCTTTGTCATACTCCAATTCGAGTCCCATCAGGCCCTGATTGTCAACTCCAGCAAAGCCCAACACGTGTGATAAGTAGCTTCCGAAAGGATAATATCTTTTTGAGTCTTCTCCAATATATATTCCTTTCAACCCTAGTTCACGCACCTCGTTCGCTTTCTCGTATGATATTTTCCTGCCTTCGGGAATCCTTTCAATCGAGGAACGTTTGGTGATGATTTGATAAGCTTTTTCTTTGGACATATTTAAAGCTGCAGCAAGCTTTTCAGCTGTCTCTGCAGGATTGACTACCTGCCTCGGCACAACATATACGGTAGGGGCACTCTGGTTTGTGGCAAGCTCCACTCCATTCCGATCTTCTATCTTTCCTCTTTCAGGCTCAAAGGGGATATTCCTGCTCCAAGAATCCTTTGCTTTACCAGTCAGCATATCCCCCATGATAAATTGTACATACCCAAGCCGTATGTCAATAATCCCAAATATCACGAGCCCTGCCAGCAATGTCATGGCTAGACGTTTTCTGACAGTCACATTTGAAACACGCTTCACTGAACGGACCTCCTCTTCTTAAGGCTCGTTTCAGTATATGCTTGTACGTATTTCAATAGAACAGGCTGGCCTGCCATCCAGGCCCACCCTCATTCGCCAAAATGACGTTGACGAGAATGATGGAGATTGCCCTGACGCAAACCAGCCCCATATCCATTAATCCTGCGGTGTTGCTTCTTCGCCTTTTTGTTTTTCTTTTGCGATCTTGTCATTCTCTTTCTTGGTTCTGACTTGTTCTGGCGTCATGAAATTCACGACAAGGTGATCTCCCTCGACAACAGGTGAATCCGGTTTTAGGTTTTGACTGACCACATATCCGCTTCCCATCGTATTCAACTTAAGGTTTTCCAGCTCTGCGACTTTGAGTACATCTCGCTTGGACCATCCAGTCATGTTTGGCAAATTCATCGGTCCGTTGGTTTTCACAACGACTTTTTCCCCTTCCAAAAGGTTGGATCCCGGGGCAGGCAGCTGTTCAGTTATTGTTGTGCCATTTCCTAATTTAACAAGATCGATGCCATCTTTTTTCATATTATCCGGGATGGAACCGATGTTTTGTCCTTTAAAATCGGGCACCTTAGTGATTTTTGCCGAAATATTCTTCTCCGGCTTGATGTTCATGTATTGCAGGCTGCTTTTCATGACAGGATTGAAAATCATGGATACCGGCACAGAGCCGCTGTCTGGCAAGCCTTCTTCGTTCTGCTGCAAATGCGGCTGCTGGACGGCGACATACATGATTAGCTGAGGGTCATCCTTCGGGGCCATGCCGGCGAACGAAAAGATATAATTATCGTTACCTGTCATATATTTGCCGGTTTTCGGATCCGGAATTTGAGCTGTTCCAGTCTTTCCTGCAACAGAGTAGCCATCAAGGGCATATGAATGCCCTGTCCCATGTTCCGCCGTCACGACCGTCCCTAAGATGTCCCGGACTTTCTTGGCGGTTTCCGGCTTGATCGGGTGGCCGGCAACCTCAGGCTGCGTCTTTTTTACCTCTTTCGTATTTGGATTGACAATTTTGTCGACGACATAAGGCTTCATCATCGTGCCGTTGTTGGCGATGGCAGTCATCCCCTGTATCATTTGCATAGGCGTGACCGTCGTTCCTTGTCCGAAAGCTGTAGTCGCTCTTTCGATAGGATACTTAAATAGGATATTCCCCGAAGCTTCATTCGGAAGGTCGATGCCGGTCGGCTGGCCGAAGCCGAAACGGTTTAAGTAATCCTTGAAGGTATCGTCGCCCATTTTTTCAAGCAGCTTGACGAAGGCAACATTGGATGAACGCTGAACCCCTTCCAAATAGGTGATCTTGCCCCATCCTGCTCCCCAGTTATGATCCCTTATAGGCGATTTTCCAACATAATATGTTCCCGACTGATATCGCTCATTCGGGTCGAATGCACCGCTCTCAACCGCCGCCGAAAGGGTAAAAACCTTCATGGTCGATCCAGGTTCATATTGGGATTCCACATTCAAGTTGTGCCAATTATCTGCGATTCCTTCCCTGGTTGAAGGGTGGAAGGTCGGCCTCTGACTCATGGCAAGGATCTTACCTGTTTTCGGATCTGCCACGATCGCCACCATTTTTTTCGGTTTATATTTTTCCTCGACTTGATTCATGGAATCTTCCAAAAATGTTTGGATCTTTTTATCAAGGGTCATATAAATATCCGACCCATTTTGCGGTTTTTTCACCATCTCTTTCTTATTCGGAAGAAGATAGCCCCATAGATCACTGTCATATTGGAGGGTACCATCTTTCCCTGAAAGGATGGAATTAAAGCTTTTCTCGATCCCCATCTTTCCGATTGTCTTCACTTTTCCGTCTTTATCTTCTTCTTTTTGGGCATAGCCAATCAAGTGAGATGCGAATACTCCATTTGGATAGAATCGTTTGGATTCCCTTTTGAACGTTATTCCGGGCAGGTGCTCTGCTTCGATTTTCTTTTTCGTCTCAACGGAAATATCTCGTCCAGCACTGCCGAATTCCACCTGGAATCTGCCTTTTTTATTCAAAATATCATATATCTCACTTTCGCTCATATCTATGTATTTCGAAAGTTTTTCCGCTGTCATCTTAGGGTCGACAACATTGTGGGGGTGGTCCGGATCGGTTGTCATCTTCTTATCGAGGATGGCAACGAGTGAAAAGGAATCGGTATCCTCTGCGATCACTTCACCATTTTGATCAAAGATCGTCCCCCTTTTAGCATCAAGTATTTCAGAACGCAAGTATTTATGAGCCGCTTTTGCTGCTAAAGCCTTGCCTTCCACCTGTCCAGTGATTTGAATCGTCAAGAACCGGACAATCAATACAAAAAAGAGCAGGCCGAATATTAAGAATAATACCGCTGCTCCGACATTTCTATTTACTTTATTCGATTTCATTTTTGGTCCACAACCTTAACATTATCTTCATTCAGTTTTAAGCCCAGTTTATTGGCTTCTTTTTTAATGCGTTCGAAGCGGCTCAATTCACTGATTTGCATTTCAAGGTCGTTATTGGATTTCTTTTGTTCATGAATGGTGCTTTCAACATCTTGAATATGCTTATTAACCCCATAAATGGATGCTTGTGTAGATACCATTCTGACAGCAACGATGCATATGAATGCCACAAATAAAATACCGAGGATTTTCTCGCCAGGTGTGATGCCGCGACGTTTAAGCGGTGCTTTCTTTGGGGCTATGTCCGGCTGGCCATGACTGACAAAATTCCTTTCCTGCTTACGTGCTAAGTTTTCCATTTCTACTCCCCCCGATTATAGTTTTTCCGCCACTCTCAATTTTGCGGATCTTGCACGATTATTTATCTCTAATTCATCTTCACTGGCCAAAATTGGCTTTCTATTTACCAGTTTCAGGACAGGCTTATACTCATCCGGTATGACAGGCAATCCCGGCGGCAGCTCTGGACCAGTACTTCCTTCTTTAAAGATGCTCTTGCAGATCCTGTCTTCCAGCGAATGGAAAGTGATCACACTGATTCTCCCACCACTGTTCACCAAATCAATCGCACTCTTTAATGATTCTTCAAATACGGAAAGTTCATCATTGACTGCAATGCGGATTGCCTGGAATATTCTCTTGGCTGGATGTCCGCCTTTTCTTCTTGCTGGCGCAGGGATGCCTTCCTTAATAAGTTCGACAAGCTGATGCGTTGTTTCTATCGGAGCTTTTTCCCTTGCTGCTTCAATTTTTCTGGCTATTTGCTTTGAAAATTTCTCTTCTCCATATCTAAAGAAAATCCTGACAAGATCTTCATAAGACCAATGATTAACGACTTCAAAAGCAGAAACGGAACTGCTCGTATCCATTCTCATATCGAGCGGGGCATCATGATGATAGCTGAAGCCTCTCTCTGGGGTATCGAGCTGGGGAGATGAAACTCCAAGATCATATAGGACTCCATCAACATGCTGTACACCGATTGATCGAAGCTCTTCCGCTATGTATTTAAAGTTGCTTTTAATGAACGTGACCTGGCTTTCATATCGAGCCAGCTTTTCCTTGGCATGCGCGATGGCGGTTTCATCTTGATCAAAGGCATAAAGCCTGCCTTCTTTTGATAACTGGGACAGCAAATATTCACTGTGCCCTGCGCCGCCCAATGTACAATCGACATAAATCCCATCCGGCTTGATGTTCAATCCATCTACCGTTTCTTTCAATAATACTGTTGTATGTTCAAACATTTTCTTCACCTTTCCAATCGAATCATGGCTGTACTGCCTAAATATCAAACCCTATCATATTCTCTGCTATCTCAGCAAATGATTCTTCAGATTCTACGAAGTATTCTTCCCATAATGCTTTGCTCCAAATCTCTATTCGATTGGAAACGCCTAAAACCACACATTCTTTTTCCAGCTGTGCATAGCCCAGAAGCGAACCGGGAATGTTGATCCTGCCTTGCTTGTCCACTTCACACTCGGTCGCACCGGAAAAGAAAAAACGAGTAAATGCACGGGCATCTTTTTTAGTAAGGGGAAGAGCTTTTAACTTTTCTTCAACCTGGGCCCATTCTGAGGAAGGATATCCAAATAAACATTGATCGAGGCCCCTTGTCAAAACAAAGGTCTCACCAAGGTGTTCACGAAATTTAGCAGGGACGATCAATCTCCCTTTATTATCAACATTGTGCTGATATTCCCCCATGAACATGCCCATTTCCCCCACTTTCTAACTCAACCTTACCACATCCCCCCACTTTTCACCACATATTTTTAATTTCCTTTTTCGAGCAAAATATTCCTCCTTTTTTAAATTTTTTTCGTCCGTGAAATTAATGGTTATTTCGCGGATATTTCCTCATAAAAACACCAGACAGACAATCTTCTCAAAAAACTTGTAAAGTTTTGAAATTCATTTTGTCATTATTAGTTTCTTTGTCAAAAAAACTTGTTTTGCACCTGCTTCACCCCTTTATTTTTTGGCTCTGTTAAACACCGCTGTCGATTTCCACGCAAGTCTCCGCTTTCCTCGGGCCTCACCGGAAACGATGTCGTTCCATGTTGGCACAGGACAAGGAACTCTTCGTCAGCCACACATCGCATGAAGAAAAATGCCTGTCATTTTTCGAGGGCATGCCGAACTTAATCGAACATCCACCTAATTCCTCCTCGCTTCGCTGCGGGGTCTCCCCGACTCCGCTTTTCCCGCCGGAGTCTACGAATTACGCTCCAATCAACAGCTGGAAACAGCCTAAAATCAACTACAGGTTTTAACACAGCCTATTTTTTTGTCTTTTGTTAAGTTTGTACAAGGTTGATTTCAGCTGAAGGATGCTCATACACTCAACTCAAATATTTAATTCAAAACAAATAGGCGCCCCATTTGGGACGCCTTCAAAAATATGTCATTTATAATTTTACGACTTTATGAAGACCATCAAATTGATAATCAAGCTCCAACAATCGGTCAATCAATGTTGCACCATATTTATTGATATAATAAAAGACGTTCCAGATCCGCTCCTGAGGTGCACCGTTCGGTCTCAATGCCCGTTCAATTCGATCGTATTTGTCCAGCATCACATCATTTTTGCTTTGGATCGTTTGGTCCGTCTTTCTTTTCAAGAACGAAATCTGCTGTAAATGGAAGGATAGATTTTTCTTCGTCAATGCTTCTAACGTTGCATCGAGCTGCGAAGCCCTCTTTTCAATCATTTCATATTGATTGGTAAGCCAATTCTCAGCTTCCTGCATCAACTCTTCCATCCTTGCATCTTTTACACCGTCCCAAAATAGCTCTTTATCCTTAATTGTTCCGGCTTTCAATACTCTTTGAAGATCGAGGTGCAGCTCATTTATTTCGGATTCAATGGCACGATCCAACAGTGTTATATTCAGACGTGGAACAATCGGGGGCATTTTCGTGTTCACATGTTCAAATACTTTTTTCAGCTCTGCCCAATAAGCTATTTCCCCGGGCCCTGCTATAAATGCGAGGGTAGGAAACAAGAATTCTTGAATAAGTGGACGTGTGACGACATTGTTGCTGATTCTTTCTGGATTTTTTTGGATTAAATCCTGCAGCTCACTCTTAGTGAAGGTCACTTCGCTGTTTTTTCCAGAATAGAATTCTTTTTCAGGGTTGAATTCCAGAAGGATTCGTTCATTATTATCATCACAATAAAATAAATTAACAGCATATTCACCAATCTCTAAGGTTTTTGGGAAATCCATCTCTTCCATCATCTTTTGCTGGGCGATCACCTGATTGGTTATTTCGCTGGATTGGTGAAGCACGCGTAAATTATGATCCACTTCCATCCTTCGAAGCTGTGGATCAGCGGAGTCGATCAATAATAAGCCATAGGATTTAAATAATTCCACAATAATGTATGAAAAAAACTCCACAAATGTTTTTGATTTATTTATTGCGCCATCGATGAGCCCCAATATATCCTTTGTATACTTTGTTTCACCGAATGCTTCGAACACCTTCCTTACCCATTGTTCTAATTTTTCTTTTTCCACTTCGATATTTGTTACCATCGTTTTCTCAAGCTGATCTGAAGTTATGCTCATTTTTTTGAGTGATTTTTCCTTTTCAACAAAAACATGATTAACCTCAGGGAAGTCATGGTCTTCCCCGGCGATCCAAAAAACGGGGACCACCGGAGTTCCTAATTCAGCTTCCTGCTGCTTAGCAAGCTTTATGATGGAAATGGCTTTATGGATCGTATAGAGCGGTCCGGTGAGAATCCCGGCTTGTTGGCCTCCGATGACCACTGATGAATCGGGCTGTCTCAACTTTTCCAGAGATTCATTGATTTGTGGTGACCCCGGGAACTTCTTCATATAGGAACCAATACAATTTGAAAGTTCATTACGTCTGAATTCACGCTGCAAAAGGTCTTGCAACCTTTCGTTGTATACATTTTTGTTCAATTTATAATGAAAATAATCTACAACAGGTTCTTCCTGTTGCAAGTATTGTGATGCAAATCGATTTGCTGCTGGAATCGAAACATTTTCCAGTTCCATAAATTTATGTACTCCCTTTCTCGTCGCAATAATTTTTCTTCATTGAGTATAGCATTCTCGAACAAGAAAAGAAAAAATGTTGCTTGAAAACATAACTTGCCGATATTGTTTCATGATTGCAATGAAACCGCTTCAACCACCCTAAAAGTGATTCCATAGATGAGCAAGAGAACATAGGCCAAAAAAAAGACGATGAAGTTAAGGCGCCAATAGCCTCTTAGTACTTTTGAAATGACTACCTCCCCTTTCATCTTCCAGTAAATGAAAACGAAAACGACCCCCAAGGATAAGGCAAAAATAATCAACAGCCAGAGATAGGAATGCTCCCATATGGCAGAAATCATAAAATGAACAGAAATAAATAAGAGCAAAGTTGTCATATCAATGGCTGAGCGAACAGCCTGCTTATGATTTTTCGTTATTTGTTTAACGACGATAAAGACGATCAAATATCCCAAAAAAGGGATTGTGACAAAAGCAGCCGCCACATCTGATAAAAATGTTCCCATATTAGCTTTCCCCCTGATCCGCTTCCTTTCCTTTCACCATTGCATACATCACATTGCATATTGGCATGGAATGCTGTCTTTTTTTCCCCAATTCAATGGCATAGCCTAAAATTGCATCAATCTCCGTTTTTCTTCCTGCATCTATATCTTTCAGCATGGATGAGCGATTTTCCTTGGTATTTTCACAAATTTTCAAAATATCCGCTTTCATTTTTTCCTCATTCAACATCGGCACTAATGGAAGCAATTCTTCCAAAATACTCATCATTAAATGTAAGTAGTATGGATTTTCTATCAATCCTCCATTTTCTACTTTTAAAATCGATGTCAAAGGATTGATGACAGCATTTATGATCAATTTGCGAAAGAGAACCTCTTTCCAATCACCATGGATCAAAAAAGGAAACGTATCTTTAAAATCAGAAATCAGCCAGCGGATATGCTCGATGTCACCCCTGTATGGGGCTAGGAGTGTTTTGCCGAATCCATTATGCTTCACGGTTGCGTCCGTAATCTTCTGACAGCCATGTTCGACTGTCCCTACTATGATTGTTTTTTGGTTTAATCGATCGATCTGTTCTATGTGGGCAAGCCCATTTTGCAGGAAAATCAAAGGGATTTCAGGAGGAATGCTATTGAGAATAGGCAGCAGAGTAGATAGGTTATATTGTTTCACGGCAATGATGATTATATCCTGCGAGGAGAGAGCATCCGACATGACTGTGGCTGAAATATTGCATATCGTTGTGGATGTACCATCATGAATTAACGTGATGCCTTTTTCATTGATTTGAAATGCCTGATCTTTTCTTCGTGCCAAAAGCGTCAATGAATGTTTGGCAGAAAGATAGTGGCTGAATAATAAGCCGATCGAACCCCCGCCGATCACTCCAATTTTCATCATAATCCCTTCTTTTCTTCTTTGAATATGTATGGTTCCCATTTTATCAAAAAATAGCTAATTCTCCCATAATAAAATAAGGGCTGCCGGTTGGACAGCCCCATTCATTAAACTGGGTACACGGGATGTTTTCTTGTATTGAAATGAAGTTCCTTCGTTTCATATAGTTCGAATCTGGCAATCAAGGTCTCCCTTAAATCATTGGCTGCCGTGATTTCATCTACGATCAATTCTGATCCCAATTTATAAATATCGATATGCTCTTTATATTCTTTATGCTTTTCTTGAACATAAGCAATTTTTTCCTTAGGATCTTCAATCGCTTGTATTTTATTGGAATAAACAGCATTGACTGCCGCTTCCGGCCCCATTACAGCAATTTGGGCTGTTGGAAGTGCAATGCAGCAATCAGGTTCAAATGCCGGGCCGGCCATTGCGTATAAACCGGCGCCATAAGCCTTCCTGACGATCACGGAGATTTTTGGCACTGTAGCAGAGCTCATGGCAGCTATCAATTTTGCTCCGTGTCTGATGATTCCCGCTCTTTCGACCTTAGTTCCAATCATGAACCCAGGAACATCCGCAAGGAAAAGCAGCGGTATGTGGAAAGCATCGCAAAGCGCAATGAATTTGGCTGCTTTGTCGGCAGAATCCACAAAGAGCACTCCGCCTTTCACTTTAGGCTGATTGGCGATGATCCCTACAGCCTTTCCATCTATCCTTGCCAAACCAGTAATGATTTCCGCTGCAAACAATTTTTTGATTTCAAAAAAGCTGCCTTCATCAATCAATGAATCAATCGCATCATACATATTGAATGGAGCGTTTTGATTTTCAGGAATGATTTCTTCAAGCGGCTTACCGGCTTTTGGAGCAATACTTTCGCATACTTTTGGCTTGCCACTGAAGTTTTGAGGAAAATAACTAAGATATGTCCTTGCCCGATGAATGGCCTCTTCTTCATTCTGTGCAAGTACATCCCCGCATCCGCTGACCGAGCAATGCATGCGGGCTCCACCCATTTCTTCCAGTGTCACTTTTTCACCAATGACCTTCTCTGCCATCCTTGGAGAACCTAAATACATGGATGCATTTTTATCGACCATGATGACAATGTCGCAAAAAGCTGGAATATAGGCGCCGCCAGCTGCTGAAGGTCCGAACAATAAACAGATTTGCGGGACCATTCCGGACATTTTCACTTGATTATAAAATATTCTCCCTGCTCCTCTTCGGTTTGGAAACATCTCCAATTGATCGGTGATTCTTGCTCCTGCTGAATCAACTAAATATAACATGGGAACTTTCAGTTTTTCAGCTGTCTCCTGAATGCGGATGATTTTCTCAACCGTCCTTGCTCCCCAAGAACCTGCCTTTACAGTTGAATCATTGGCCATGACGCAAACCGTTTGTCCATTGACTTTTCCAGTTGCTGTAACCACTCCGTCCGCTGGCAGATCTCCTGCTTTGTAATTGGCAAATATCCCATCTTCCTGATATTGTCCATTGTCAAACAATAGTTGCAGGCGATCCCGTACAAACATTTTGTTTTGTTCTTTGAGTTTTTCATGGTATTTTGGGTGACCGCCGGCAGCAATCTGATCCCGCTTTTCCTTAAGAGACTGTTCTAATGTCTTTGAAACCGTCATGGAATCCCTCCTTATAGTTGAACCAGCTGACCAAACAGCTTATTCGAATGTAATCAATACGTCCCCTTCGTTGACAAAATCACCGATATTGACTTTCACTTCAGAAATTTTTCCAGCGCTTTCAGCTTCAACCGGGATTTCCATTTTCATTGATTCGAGCATGATGACTGCTTGTCCTTCCGATACTTCGTCACCACTGTTTGCCAACACATTTAATACTGTACCTGCCATTGAGGCTGTAATTTCTTTCATGGTTCATTCCTCCTGAATTATTTCTTGATGGATAGTAATTGGCTGATGAAATTCGTATTATAATCCCCCGTCTGGAAATCAGGATGACGCAGGATATCATTAAATAACGGTATGTTATTCTTAATTCCTTCAAGCCTTGTTTCTTTAAAAAACTCAATCGCTCTTTCGATGCACTCATTGCGGTTCTCTCCACTAACTATGCATTTTGCGATCATCGGATCATAGAATGGGGTCACCTGTGTTCCCTCTTCATAGCCAGCATCGATTCTGACCAAATGGTCTTCCCCCCATTTTAATGTAGTGATTTTCCCGGGTGATGGGTAGAATGTTTTCGGATCCTCTGCATACACTCGGAATTCCAGTGCATGGCCATTAGCCACGATTTCTTCCTGCATTAAAGGCAACTTTTCCCCGCCGGCAATTAAAATTTGCCATTTCACTAAATCAAGGCCCGTGATCGCTTCAGTGATAGGATGTTCTACTTGCAGGCGGGTGTTCATTTCCAGGAAGTAAAAGTTTTCATTTTCATCCACTATGAATTCGACCGTCCCTGCATTGACATACCCAACTGCATTTGCAGCATCGAGTGCAGCTTTATACATTCGTTCTCTTGTCTGTGCCGATAATTGTGGAGACCGAGCTTCCTCGATCACCTTTTGATTTCTTCGCTGAACCGAGCAATTCCGTTCAAATAGATGGACGGTATTTCCGTGAAGATCGCCGAAAATCTGAACTTCAATATGCCTGCCGTTCTCGATGCATTTTTCAAGAAAAACTTCTTCGCTGCCAAAATAAGCCTTGGCACGATTTTTTGTGGAGGAAAAATGCTGAATGAGCGCTTGCTCATCGTCACAGCGAACCATACCGATTCCTCCGCCTCCACCGCTCGCCTTCAACATGACCGGATAGCCGATATCTTTTGCGGAAATTTTTGCTTCATCAATTTCTTTTACTCCAGAGGTTCCTGGAACAACCGGGACACCAGCTTCCTTCATGACCATCCTTGAAGTAATTTTGTCGCCCATCTTTTCGATGACCTCAGGATTTGGACCGATGAACTGCAGGTTATTATCGATGATTTTTTTTGCAAACATAGCATTTTCAGATAAAAGTCCATATCCAGGGTGAATGGCATCCGCCTTCACCTTTTTGGCAATCTCGACGATGGCGTCCATATTCAAGTAGGATTTATTTACTGGAGCCTCACCGATTCTGAAGGACTCATCAGCTTGTTTAACAAAAGGCATACTTGCATCGGCATCAGAGTACACCGCTGCTGTCTTAATTCCCATTTGTCTGCAAGTCTTAATGATTCTAGAAGCAATCTCTCCTCTATTCGCAATTAGTATTTTGCGCACGTCATGACCCCTTTCCTGCCCATATAAAGATAATTTCAGAAAAAAACTCCGTTCCTTGTTCATCTATTCTACAAAAATCGCGAAATTCCTTCTTATTTTGAAAACGCTTCCTTAATTTATCTGCAGAATTTTTTGTCTTTTTGTTATATAATGATAATAAATAAACAATCAGCTGCACTTTCTTTTTAGATTTTTTTTACTGATAGAATTGAAAGTGCTTTCTATATGGGGTTAATCCAATCCAAAATTATAGAAGAAAAATAATATGGTGAAGGGGAGAAGCATTTTGGCAGTAAAAGTGGAACGCTTGAATGTAAATTATAAAACTCTTGAAGAATTTAAGAAATTCAAAGAATATGGCATACAGGAATTGTCGATGCTTGAAGATCTGCAGGCAAACATCATTGAAAACGACAGTGTTTCGCCTTTCTACGGAATTTACTTCGGGGATAAATTGGTGGCCAGGATGAGTTTATATCAACGGGACAGCAGGTATGATCTTTATTTCAACCCGCCTCAAAATTATCTCGAACTTTGGAAGCTGGAAATTTTGCCAAATTATCAACTGAAAGGCTACGGCAAGGCCCTTGTCGATTTCGCAAAAGGGTTCGGCCTGCCAATCAAAACAAACTCAAGGATCAAATCACAAGGATTCTGGGAAAAACAAGGCTTCCAAGCAGTAACCTATGATGTTGAAAGGGACCTTGGCGAAAATCCACTTGTATGGTATCCAGAAGGGGTATCTGAACAAAAGCCTAGCGAATGATGCATAAACGAGGCCGTCCGTTTATATCGGAGCGGCCTTTTATTTTCGATGTCATTTATTGACCCGTTGAAGATTTCCGTTCTTATCCATTTTAAACTTGACCGATTTTTGTTTTTCACTTTCTTCCAGCACCATCATTTTCCTCGCCTTTTCCATGATCCCTAAAAGTGAACGATAGTCCTCTTCCAGTTCATGATATTTCTCCAATTGACTTTTATAGTTAAGGTCCAGTTCATTCAATTGTGCTTTTAGGTTGGAAATTTCACAAATCAATTCGTCATTTTCCTGCTTGAATTTATGAACATCCTCCCTGTCTGCTTCCAGCTGTTCAACATAAGTAAAAAAGTCTTTAAGGTTAAGTTCCGTTTTCTCTTGGATAACGATATCCTTTGCGGATTGTGGTGATGGACTTTCCGTCGTACTGCTTTTCTTTCGCTTCGATTCTTTTCGATACTTCTTTGCTAGTTCGATTCCGGACCGGTATTGTTTCCTTACATATGAATTCCAACGAAATCCACAGGCAGCAGGCGTCCTGGACAATCTTTTCCCAACTTCCTCAAAGGCATGAAGCTGTGTACTCCCTTCCCGGATATGCTTTAGGATCACTTCAGCCAACAGCAAATCCTCATCCTGGGACCAAGCATCCTGGCGAGTTGAAGTCATATCGATTCCCCCCTTGCAATGTATTTACTCATTCATATGCAGATGATAGAAAAGATAGACTATCCGCTCTTTTTATAGTGCTTTATTTGTTCAAAAATCTATCTACAGCTTTATGGTGTTCCTCGGAAGCCCACAGTTTGGCGCACCTTTTGATTTCCTCGTTCATCCTTCCCTTCAAGTCTGAAGAATGCCATTTGCTGACCAATGCCTGCTTGTAAGCAGAAAGTACATCTGGCTGCTTATCTGTTATAAAGTCGAGTAAAACTTCCAAATCTAGTTTTTCGGCAACTTCTTGGATAAAGCCAATTCTCTTCAAGCTCTCCGCAGGATAGGTCCTGGCCTCTGTCAAAATCTTGAGTGCATCTGAGGGAAGTATTTTTTCAAACAATATTGACGCCCCTCCCCAGCCGGTCGTAATTCCCAAGTTTCCTTGAACAAAACCAGCCTTGATTCCTTTTTTGGCTATGCGGAAATCGCATGCTGCGGCCAATTCGCAGCCTCCCCCGATCGCCGTTCCATTCAACATGGCAATCGTAGGTTTTTGAAGGGTAGTTAACCGAAATAATATCGCTCCCATCTTTGAAAGCATCCCATAGGCTTCCTGCTCTGATTTCAGGTGTTGAAACTCAGCCAAATCGCCGCCCGAACAGAAAGCTTGTTCCCCCTCCCCGGTAATAACCAAGGCTTTTCCGGCATCGTCTTTTAGCACTGTATCCATAGCCATGGAAAGCCCCTCCATTACTTCATAATTGATCGCATTTCTCTTTGCCCTTCTTGTAATCATAAATTGAACGATTCCACCATGTTTTATATCAATTTCGTAGGAACTCATTACAGCCCAGCCTTCCTGAAAAATTTTAAAATTGATGAATGTGTTTTTAATAGGTTCTTTTTAAATGGCTGTTTTCTCAACGATCACTGTTTTTAAAGTTTTTTAAAATAATTCATACTTTTGATGATGATTGAAGCGGCAGGATGCTCACTTTCCCAAGGACCTCACACGAAGGGAGATCGCGGCATTGACTTTAGTGCAGATGAAAAAGGTTAAAAAAAATGCGAAGAGCCATCGTTTTTCGGAAACCGAAAATACTTGGACCCTTCGCATTTTTTGAAAATGATTGATAAGCAATTATTTGCTTACAACTTCTTTTCCTTTGTAAGTTCCGCACTCTTTACAAACACGGTGAGCAAGTTTCATTTCACCGCAGTTTGGGCATTCTACCATACCAGGTACTTGTAATTTAAAGTGTGTACGGCGTTGTCTTTTTGCAGTTTTAGAAGTTCTTCTAAAAGGTACAGCCATTATTCCCACCTCCTTAAAGAGAGTAAATGTTGTTATGAAGGCCAGAACGAACTGGTTCTTCCCATCATTTAAGAATCTTTGTTTTCCTTAAAAAAATCAGATAAGCCAGCAAGACGCGGATCTACTTTCTTCTCATCCTCGACTTCTTCTTGGAAAGCCTGTTCTTCTGTCAGCACTTCCCAATCGTTTCCGGACGGAAGGTTTTGATCATCTCTTGCCTCTTCACTGAATACTTGCATCGGTACTTCAAGCAAGATAATCTCTTGGATGATAGGGTTTAAGTCAATCATTTCCCCTTCAATTGGATGCAATTCTTCGTCGCCTTGCCTTTCATAGTCCGAAGGCTTCAGCAGAAATGTTTCAGTCGTTTGGATATCGATCGGATAATCTACATCCACAAGGGTTCTTGAACATGGCAGCACAATTGTACCGTCAATACTCAAATGGAACGTCACTTTTTCGGAACTGATGTCCGCCCTTCCCTTTATATGGATTGGACTTGCATCTCGAATCTGCGGATCCATCTTCTGTAATTGTTCAGCCATATGAACATTTTCGTCAATATGAAGACCCTTGTCTCTGAATTTTTGCAATTGAATCGTTGACCATTTCATAAGGAATCACCTCTAGGCAACAAAGGTTATTATAGCTTTTACTACTACCTTTTGTCAATATTTTTTCTTTACAGTTTAGGATAGCAAATGAATTCGTGATTGTAAAAGAATTTCGTCTATATTTCAGCACCATTTTTCATTTCTAGCAACACCACAAAACTTAGGATAAACTGATACAAGAATTGCATCAACAATCAAATTGCTATAACGCTAGTATTTCATTTACACTTATCATACATACATTATCCAAAATGCTTAGAGAAATCATCCTCTCGGAAAGGCTTGTTGCTATTCATCAGAGGCTGGACAAGTTTTTTTCCGGAAGGATGCCCGCTAGAATCAACTGCCTTATTATTGATTCCCTTTCAAAAAACTCGTAATAGAAAATCCAAGGAAAAAAGGAGAGTTGTTCAGTGAAAAGTATGGGGGTAATTGTTGAATACAATCCATTTCATAATGGGCATCTGCATCATTTAGAGATATCCAAAATGAAGACAAATGCAGATGCAGCAATTGCTGTGATGAGCGGAAACTTCCTGCAAAGGGGAGAGCCTGCGCTTGTATCAAAGTGGTCGAGAGCCAAGATGGCTTTAAGATCTGGGGTTGATATTGTCATAGAGCTTCCCTATGCATTTGCAACTCAAAAAGCCGAAACCTTTGCTTTCGGTTCAATCTGCCTTTTAGACGCCATGCATTGTCAATCATACTGTTTTGGAAGTGAATCCGGCGATATCGGTGCCTTTACCCATACAATCGAAAAGCTGGAAAGATCGGAAGACCGAATGAATAGTCTAATTAAAGAAAATATAAAGGAAGGCATGAGCTATCCCTCATCTGTATCAAAGGCAATCGCTTCTCTTGGATTGACCGGCGAAGGCCACGTTGACCTGACCACCCCCAATAACATCCTGGGATATCACTATATGAAAGCAGCTCGGGAGATTGGCACAGCGATGAAGGCATTTACCATTCAAAGAAAAAATGCAGACTATCACGATGAGGATTTTTCTTCCGCTACCATAGCAAGTGCCACCAGCATCCGGAAAGCCCTATTTTCTGAGGGCTTTCAACAGGATGTGATCAGACAATATGTTCCAGAATCGACTATAGAGGAACTGATTTCCTACCACAAAGAATTCACTATCTTTCACCAATGGGAAAGATATTGGCCACTTCTCCAGTATCGATTGATATCTGCATCCCTCGATGAACTGGCCAATATATACGAAATCGAAGAAGGAATTGAACACCGATTGAAGGAAGCAGCACAACTAGCATCCTCCTTTCAAGAGTTCATGACCAAGGTGAAGACGAAGAGATATACCTGGACCAGGATTCAACGGATGGTGCTTCATGTCCTTACGAATACGACAAAGGAACAAATGATTTCCCATTGTCACAAGCCTTCCTATATCCGACTTCTGGGGATGAATGAAAAAGGCAGGAAATATCTTGGCATGGTAAAAAAAGAGCTTTCTCTGCCAATGATTTCAAAACTGTCTTCTGCAAAACAAGAAGATATACATCTAGATATAAGAGCATCAAATGTGTACGCTCAAGGACTGCCGGAGCCATATAAAGCGAAATTGATGAAAATGGAGTACTCACAGCCTCCCATTCAACTCTAATCACTCAAAAAAAAGGTTGGGGCATAAATAACTAAATCATTTTAATCAGGCGAACAATATTTCATAAATCTTATATTTAGGACCTGTTATTACACCGCTGATGATTCCCAGGCATGGCTCCGCATTCCGCGGGGCGGGCTTGTGGCCTCCGGAGGCTTCGTCTTGCACTCCATTCAACAGTTAGAATAAGCTGAAAACAACAAACATGCTTTAACAAAACCTATAAAAAATCCCGAACAAATTCGAATTCTAATAAAAGAATTTGAATATTGTTCGGGTTTTTCTTCAACTAAAATCCTTTTTTTCAGCCTCTTTTAGTGATTTATTTGGATGGGAGCTTCTTCAAATAATTGACCGCATCATCAAATGACTTGACGGGCACAATCTTCATCTTTGTTCCGATTTCCTTCGCTGCTTCCAATGCTTCCTGATAATTGGATTTAAGCTCCGGATGCTCCTTTTTCACGTCGGCTGGGAGTTCATCATCCGGTGCAAAAAAGATTTCAGCCCCTTTTTGGTCAGCTGCAATAACCTTTAGCTGGATGCCTCCGATTCTTCCGACATTTCCTTCCGGAGAAATGGTTCCGGTACCCGCTATCTGATAGCCTTTTGTTAAATCCGCCTTGGTCAACTGATTGTAGATTTCAAGGCTGAACATCAATCCTGCAGAAGGGCCACCGATATTTTCAGTCTTAAGTTTAACGTCAGGGACTGAAATCAATTCACGATCATCGACGAGGCCGATCCCCATTCCTACCTTGCCGCTGACATTTTCTCCACCTTTGAATTGAGCCAGCTTGATGGGAGCAGTATGTTGCTTTTGATTATGAATATATGTAACGGCTATTGAATCGCCTGCTTTTTTTTGTTTTACATAGTCAATGAATTGAGAAGAAGACTCAAATGCTTTTCCATCAACTTTCGTAATGCGATCACCGGCATGCAAAACCTTTGCTGCAGGCATATCTGGATAAACATCCAATACATAGACGCCCCTGTAGTCAAAATGATAAGGCTTATTTGCTTTTTTGTAGGCTATCTGGACTGCGTTATGCTTGGAGTTCTCCATATAATATAGCTGACGGACATTGAATTCCTGTTCTGTCTCTTCCTTTCCCCTTACATCATCGATGGGGATGATCTCTTCAAAATCCTTAACTTTCGCAATGAGATACGAGTATATATTTGCCTGTCCCATCCTCACTGTCGTAAGCATCAACGATCCTTTTTCCCCATATCCATTATCTACATGGACAATCGGTTCCAGCTCGTGTGCCATCCCTGGTTTCGTTACATAATAAGGCAAATGTATAAATGATGCCACTGCAAATACCAAGGCCAAAAAAACGGCAATTCTAAAGCTGATCTTCTTAGACATCTTTGTTGGACTCCTTCCATTCCTCAATCGCAGCTATGATGGCCGGCAGCATTTTAAGTGCTGTTTCTTCGCCGATCTTGATGATTTCTTCTATATTGGTGAATGCCCTTGTACTAAATTTTTCCACGGGAGGACGAATCATGATATCGGACTCGACCTCACGGTTGGCCACGAGTTCCATTTGCATAATATCGATGCTTTGCATGATGACATCATAGATCGTGGATATTTCTGCATTAGGTTTAACATTTGACACATCCACCGCAATGATGATGTCAGCCCCCATTTCTTTTACGACCGAAACGGGAACACGATCGACAACCCCTCCATCTACAAGCAGCTTCCCATCAATTTTTTCAGGGACAAAAATCCCGGGTATGGATATACTCGCCCTAACTGCATCGGCGATCAATCCTTTCTTGAAAACAACTTTCTCGCCATTCGTCAAATCTGTTGCGACTACAGCTGTCGGGATGCGTAAATCTTCAATATTCTTGCCATGTGTAAATAATCTAATGAATTCTTTAATCCTATTTCCTGCGATAAAGCCCATTTTGGGGACAGTGAAGTCGAGATAAAACTTCCGTTTAAATGCAGTCGATAGTTTGTAGAGCTGCTCCATATCGTGGCCGATCCCATAAAAACAGGCTACCAGCGCACCCATACTGCTCCCGGCGATTAAATCTATTCCGATATTATGTTCCTGGAAAGCCTTCATGACCCCCAAATGGGCGAAACCTCTAGCTCCCCCAGAACCAAGAGCCAAACCAATCTTCGGCTTTTTCAAAGCCGTTCCCCCTTTTCAAATGCAGTCGAATTAAGCTCGTACAGTATCTCACCATTCATCATATGGTCTAATTTTCAAGTCTATGAGTATATTGAAATATAAGGACAAGGTCATTTCATTCTCCCTTTCATTGTATCATTGATGTCCTGATGTTTCACTTAATTGCATGCGGCAAGAGGAGGAAAAAGTTTGGTGCTTTCAAAAATCAAAACGCTTATCCTGGCAGCTGCCATAACAATCATGGCAATTTCGATGATTGTATATCCGGAGGAATCCTTCGAGGCTTCCATCCGCGGTCTGAATATGTGGTGGGAAATCGTTTTTCCATCTTTATTGCCGTTCTTTATCATATCAGAAATGCTTATAGGATTCGGGGTGGTGAAGTTCATTGGGGTACTGCTCGAACCATTCATGCGCCCATTGTTCAAAGTTCCAGGCGTCGGTGGCTTCGTATGGGCGATGGGTATGGCAACAGGCTTCCCCTCAGGAGCGAACCTGACAGCGCGGCTTCGCAAAGAGGGCCAGCTAACAAGGATAGAAGCGGAACGCCTTGTCTGTTTTACAAATTCATCGAATCCACTATTCATTTTTGGGGCTGTCTCAGTTGGATTTTTCTACAATCCGAACCTTGGGGTCATCCTAGCCCTTTCCCACTACCTGGGGAATTTTACAGTAGGATTGTTCATGCGGTTTTATGGAAGAGAGCAAACAGGATCAAAGCCGGAAAGAAAGAAAAAACCCTCCATCCGGGCAGCATTTTCATCACTCCATCAAACGAGGATCAAAGAAGAACGGCCAATCGGGAAAATTCTTGGGGATGCTGTCGTATCCTCGATACAGACTCTGTTGATGATCGGTGGTTTCATCATCCTGTTTTCAGTCATTAACAAACTACTATTCTTTTTACATATCACTTCTTTCATCAGCATTTTCATTAACGGATTTTTTCATATGATCGATTTTCCAGAAGCCTTGGGCATTCCCTTTATTTCCGGCTTGTTCGAAATCACCTTAGGAAGCAAAATGACCAGTCAAGCAGAAGCAGCAAACCTTATGCAGCAAGCCATGACCGTCAGCTTCATTCTTGGATTCAGCGGCTTCAGCGTTCAGGCCCAGGTAGCCAGTATTTTGGCCAATACTGATATTCGGTTTAAGCCATTTTTTGCAGCCAGAATCCTTCATGGATTTTCCGCTGCCTGTTTGACCTTTTTAATGTGGAAACCACTTTTCGAAAGGTTTTACAGCACCGGCATCCCCTCGTATTCCACGCCTGTATTCCTTCATTCAGAAAGCAGGTTATGGAAGGATGCCCTTGAATTCTTCATACATTTTGGCCCGATGATTACCATTGGAGCGCTGGTCCTGTATATAATCCTATATACTAGAAAGATTTTTATCCATTAAAAAACCGGCGGGATGCAGACTCTCATTCCATCGAAGCGGGAGACCCCTTCAGGCGAAGCGAGGGGGAATGAGAGTTCGGCAATCCATGTGCCAACATCGAACGACCTCACTTCGTGTGAGGCCCCTCGGAAAGCGAGCATCCTGCAGCGGAAATCAACCTTGATCAACCTTTAATGAATAGCAAAAAACTTTATGAATAGAGCCATTTTTAATCAACAATAGTTATAAGAAACAACCATAAAAAAAAACAAAAGGAATCGCGAGAATTTTCTCTGGATTCCTCTTGCCTTCTTGTTGGAAAGAACGTCAAAGCGCCGATCCGTTTGGTTATCCGAAATATTTTTTCTTTAAAGCTGCTTCCACCGGTTTAGGGACGAGTTCTGAAATATTCCCATCATACTTTGCCACTTCTTTAACGATACTGGAGCTCAGGAATGAATACTGGTTATTTGTCATGATGAAAAATGTTTCAATATCTTCATTCAGCACTCTGTTCATTGAAGTGATCTGCATCTCATATTCAAAATCGGATACGGCCCTCAAGCCCCTTATGATTGCGCTGGCTCCTACCTTTTTTGCATATTCTATTAACAATCCCTGAAAGGAATCCACTTTCACATTCGGAATGTCCTTGGTCACTTCGTGGATTAATTGAATCCTTTCTTCAGGTGTAAACAGGGCCGTCTTGGAAGAATTGTTCAATACCGTCACATAGACTTGATCAAACACCTTCGCCCCGCGCCGAATGATATCGAGGTGTCCAAAAGTAATTGGATCAAAACTCCCGGGACAAACTGCAATGCTCGCCATTAATCTTTTCCCTCCATCAACGTCTTCGCTAGTGTATAAATGGATACGCCTATCAATCCATATGTTTCATTCCTGATCATTTTCAGACCATCTATTTCCCGAGGCAGGATGATATCCGAACTGTGTTCACACACTATGTATCCGTTTTCATTTAATAAATTATGTTTGCTGATGCTGCTTAATATTTTGGTAAGCTGCTGCTTTTTATATGGAGGATCCAAAAATATCCCATCAAAAGCGATTTCTCTCTTAACCACTGCCCGTAAAGCTCTTTCAGCGTCATTTTTATAGACTTCACTGCATTCTTCGAATCCGCACAGTCCAATATTCGTCCTGATTGTTTGAAATGCTTTATTGTCCCGATCGACAAAAATGACATGCTCAAATCCTCTGCTCAATGCTTCGATTCCCAGCCCGCCGCTTCCTGCGAACAAATCCAGGCCATGTCCACCTTCGAAGTATGGCCCGATCATATTAAAGATCGATTCTTTCACTTTATCTGTCGTTGGTCTTGTTTGATTTCCAGAGACCGATTTCAACGGTCGTCCTTTGCATGTTCCAGATATGACTCTCACGTTATTCACCACTGTAGTTTCAAGATTTCTTCCTTATCCTATCACAAAAAAAATCGACAAGCCAGCAAACAAATGCTGAATGATAGGAAATGGAATCGAAGTTTGGATAATCATGTATATTCCTATCCACATTGGTGATAATGTGAATAACAACATCAATCGGATGTTGTTGCCAACCGCGGAGAAGACTTACGTTTCCCCATAAGTTCTTCCTCCGGTTTCTCCTCTCCCTTTGCCTTCATTCCTAATAATTAGGAAATGGAAGGACCCTGCAGAAATATTTCTGCAGGTTTTTTTATTGTTCTGAAATGACTATGCTGTTTTCTCTTTTATCAATTGATAGATGGAATATTTTTTTCAGCCAGCCTTCATCGATATAGACAGACTGATTAATGTGAACGAAAGGATTGGTGAGCATTCCATACTTTTCTCCATTAATATAAAGAAAATTCCCGGTTTCGGACAAACGAACATGTTCCTCTCCCTTTATAATCATCCATTCATGATCATCGGAATTATTTTTCACAGTAAACCCCAACCCCTTAAAAACCATGGCTGCAGGAAACAGCATTTTTCCATCGTCATAGATGCATTCCACTCCATGCAGCGGACTCCCATGAAACCGGACCGGCCGTTCATCATATGCAATAAGGTTACGGTAGCTTTCTTTCTCAATTTTATTTAATTTAAAGAAATGTATTGGATACCCTTTTGCCCTGCTCAAAAGTTGATCGAGCTTTTCTGCACTTACGACACCTTTTAAACGATAAAATCCGGAAATAAACGTATTTTGTTCTTTCGGGCGCATAAAACCATCCAGTTTATGAAACATACTGATACTATGGACTGAGCCGATTGCCGTCTTTGTCACCAATGATGCTACAACATCAGCATACCATCGCTGATCCGGCTCAAAGTGAGCATGTTGGATAATCGACTCCTTAATGGAAAGTGGAATTATGCTGGTTAATTGCTTCTCTTGATTGATCACATAAAAATCCTTGCTTGAAATGTGCTGATTTTGTTTGGATACAATGATATTGATGGGATTTTGCTCATAGGGAAAGTCCAATTCCTTCAATTTACCGAAATCTTTATTAGCATCCCCCTGATAATAAATCGTATATAATTCATCCAGCTTCTTTTTTTTCCAGGTTCCTTTTTCCCAATAAAGCGGCGGTGCACCCCCTTGTGACTCAAATTTATAATAATCGACCAGCTTCAACCCCTTCATTGCAATCCTTTGCCCGGAGGAAAACCATTCTCCATTTCGAAGCGTTTGTTCTGCAAAATTAATCTTCGTATCAACCATCTTGACATCTTCTAATTTAATTGCCCATTGTGATGCAAAATAATGATCATTAATACGGCCGGCCATAGTCTTATATTCCAATGTAATTGGCCCTTCTTCCTTTTGTAGCGAATTGTTCCGCTTCGTCCAATCGCATTCAGCTTCCTCTGCTGTCACGCATGAAGATAGCTCGGTTTTTGGCGGAATGTGAAGGTTGTATGTTCCCTTTGGTAGATAAACAGTCTGTTTTATTTGAAATGTATTTTTTTGGTGAACGATGGTTATTTCCTGCCTGCCATCCACACTCGATCCAGATGGAGCTTCCTTGTCTGAAAACCGATTCCACTGCAGGGACAAAGCAGACAAGATTACGAGCAAAAGCAGAAAACCTATAATCAATATTTTCCTTGCCATGAAACTTCTCCTTTTTCTTCCTTACTATTACCATACCAAAATCGAGCAAAAATCTATATGAAAATCTTGATGGATCCTTCTCTTTTCCATTGAGGAATGGTAGAGTATCTTTGATTGAGAATTGATGAAGATTTTAGGAGGAAATGACATGATCCAACGATTTATCGAATTAGGCGAAGGATATTCTGATTTATACGAGCTGTTTGAAATCGCCAAAGCAAACAAGCATCGCCTCTCCCAAATGCTTGCATTCCACACTATGATCAATGGCAAAGCAGTCACATCTTTGACTGTCGTGCTTACTCCGACCAATCCAGGAGACTTTCAGCCCTTGTACATTTGCCGGGAAGGAATCCCAAATCCAAATGTGATCCCTAACAAGCGATTCGACCTTTTCAAAGCAACTGCATCTGAACTGAACGGTAAAGTAATTGAAATGGATGTCAAACCATCCACCACCTTCAATGAAAAAGAACTTTACTACCAATACTTAATAGGCATACTAAGACTGAACCACCTCATCCCACCGATGAAATAGAGAGACGATACATTGATGGAGGGCTGCCTTTCTCCTCCATCCTGTTCGTAATGTTAGATTTTTAAGGGAACAATAGACCAAAATAAAAACAGGTGAATGCGTCACCTGTTAAATACCGATTTTATAATCATATTCTTTTGCTTTATCTGGCTTGGAATTTTCATATTCTGTCCGAACGAACGGTTTGTATGATGGTTCTACTTTCTTGACGAACGCAAGGGAGCTTAGCTTGTCCATTGCTGCTTCGACATCAGGTTGATTCATATATACAACTGCATATTTCATTTTTTTGGAAATGTAGTGCACATTGCCAAATCGTCGCAATGACTTTGCATGCTTCAAATTATACAACCAAACGATAATCCCTTGTCTCTCTGTTTGCATTTCATTTTCCCCTTAAATTTACAATATGTATGATTAAGTCTAGCACATGTCTCTTCACGTTCGCAACAGATCAAATAGTCAAAAATAAGGTGTGGTCATTATGGATATCGAAAACATTTGGAATAAATTTATCCAAATAATGAATGAAGAAGATACAATCACAAGGGCCGTATGGAAAAAGATTGCCGGGATCCCTTTCATTTATATACAATCACCGGAAAACCCACATCATGTCGAACATGTTGTCAAAAAAGCCTCTGCACAAGCTATGAAAGGAAAACAGCTAAAGTGTGAAACCATTTTTGTCAGAAAGGAAGAAAGCCTGCATGTTTATCGCCACCGCTTCTATGTACCTCAGGAAAAAATGTTTTGCTGCGGCAATATGTGCAATGATTGTGTCCGGCTAAAACCAAATCTTTTCTGGCACTGAAACTCCTCACAAAAAATGAATGTGCCTGGCCATCCATGCTGCAGTAAATAAATAATTTACTCCCTGCATGGAGACCAAAGCACATTCCCTTGTTTTATGCGGAACAGCCACAGCTCCCGCCAGATCCACAACCGCCGCTGCAGGCAGAATCAAAAAATGGATTTCCGGTAGGTACTTTGATATGTTCAGATACTGATCTTCCAATAACAACACTGATTTGATCCAATAAATTCTGTAGATCTGTTTCGGCTTTCCTGAATTCTGCTACGCAATCATCCATGTCCATGTCACGCTTGGCTTCCCTTACTTCTTTCATGATTCGCTTGTAGTCTGGATGATATTTCCCGAATCGCTGAGCATCCTCATAATGTCCCTTCAGACTTGAGAATTTTTTTATCTTATCCTGTGTATCTTTATTTTTCCTCATATGATAAAGACAGATACGATAGTTTTCGGCGATATCTGACTCTAGAATCATTCGTGAAAGTTGTTCAGCATTTGCTAATAATTCAAGTTTCTCAGGTGTTGTAGCAAGCACAATCGCTCACCTCCACCTATATTTTAACATGTTTTGTTAATGTAGGCGAATAGTAACTCACTGAATAGTTACATAGAAATCCTTACTTACCCCATAGCGGCTATGATTGGAATTAACCAAATCCAATTTAATGTGGTGAACCCCTTTTGGCAATCCTTTGATGATGAATGCAGCGGTTTGATAATCTCCATTGAGTCTGCCATCTACATACACGGCAATTTTTGCAGGATTTTTTCCGTTTAATGATATGCTGGAAATTACACATTCTACAAATACATCTTTTCCTCTGACCACGTGTTTTACATTCATTTTTTTGGCGGAAGATTGTGAGACTGTCTGTGCTTTAGCATTGATTTCCCCATGTTTTTCAGGTATGTAGGATTGACAGCCTCCCAATAGCATAACGGACAAAAGTAAGGCTATTCTTATCATTTTGTATCACTCCTTGTATGATAGGTTTTGCTGTAATGCCAATTTTTACTCATACAAAGGTGAAATAATAATATTGCCAAAACAAAAGAGCATGCATTCAATTCATGCTCTTTTTCAATCCTGTGTATTCATCGCCTGAAACATATGCATCATCATCGATGCCATTTGCAGCCCATTTGAAAACCTTTCGACTTGATGCGGGATCGTTTTTTTATAATAATTCAACGAAGCAATCTCAAGTTTTTCTATGTGATTCGGATTTCTGGTCAATGTTCGATACCACATTGGCTGTTCCCGGATAAATTCTTTTAGATCTTGTTTTTCGTAAATATATTCAATGATTTCTGCCCTCATCTTTTCACCTGATTTCTAATCTTTTCGAAATGAAAATGGATTATTTGGCTTTGAATCCCTGACTGGTGCACTGCCGCTTCCTTTCCCTCCCTGGAACTGAGATAAAACACCTTGGATGCTACCTATCGCTTGGCTGAGTTGATTGATATGCTGCTGCATTTGGTCGGCATCCATATTTTTAATCATATTTCCTATTTGGCTGATCCATTGGGTATCCGTTTTTGTCTTTTCTTCTTTCACTTCATTTTCTTCACGGAACTTGTTGAAGCGTGCATCTTCTTCTCCAAGCAAATACCAATCTTCATATAATTCCTGCCAGTTTTCCTTTCCGCTCCTAACAGCTTGAATCATTTTGGGATGTTTTTTTACGAACCCCTTGAATTTTTCGACGGAAGGATGAAGCTTTTTTCCCGTCATTATATTCACCTCTATTCAAATCATTCCATACAATCAATTGACTATTATAAATTATGATAATTTTACAAAAAGGTGAGTGCCTAGTTCTTTCCTATGCAATTTCTTCATGTTATGATAATGGAGCATTTTATCAATGGACATGAAGGAAGAGGAATATGAACAAAGAATTACAGCTTTTGCTCGAAGATTGCATCCTACATGCAAGCGGGGAAGATTTATCGACAATCAAGCAGGTTTTGGAAGGCATTCGAAGAAAGCAGATCGGATTAAATGGGTCCTTTATCGGGGCGATCTTAAATATGGAAAAAAAAATGATGGAAGATGGCGGCTATGCAGTTGAAGTGCCGATCAATGAGTTGACGGCTAACTCACTTGGCATTGTTCATGGAGGTATCACTGCAACCGTCCTTGATTCAGCGATGGGAACTTTAGCCAATATTTTATTGCCTGAAGGTTTCGGAGCAGTCACTTCCAATTTAACGATTCATTACATTTCACCTGGCATCGGAAATTCCATGACCGCCATTGCCCGCATTATTCATAAAGGCACCAAAACGATTGTCATTGAAGGAGAAATCATACAAGATGACGGAAAGAAAATCGCACACTGTACAGGGACGTTCTTTGTCATAAAAAAACCAGCTGCATAAGAAAAGTGGAAACGCGTCCGTCCCCTTTCAAAAAGATTCTCAATACTGAGCATAAAAAAGGAATGGGACAAAAGTATTTTTGGAGAATAAAAATCCGAACTAATTCTTTTATTAGAATCTGTTCGGATTTTTTAATAGCCATTGTTAAAGCATGTATGTTGTTTTCAGCTTATTCTAGCTGTTGATCGAAGAGCAAAGACGAAGACTCCGGCGGGATCAATGTCCGCTCCGCCGAAAATGAAGTCTTGCGCGAAAATCAATAGCGGTGCAATTACAGATCCAAAAGGTATTAGTTGTCTTGTGATGTGGTTTTGTTATGTCCCAACCTTATCTCAAGGTTTCTGTAGGAAATTTTGCGTATAATTTTTTTGATAGACCCCCACTCCCAAATGGGTAAAATCTTTATTCAGCATCGTTTCCCTATGGCTTTGTGAGTTCAGCCACCCTTCAATGGCCGCTGGTGCGTCAATATATTGGGCAGCAATATTCTCACCTGCCATTTGGTAGCTCACATCTGCCGCATCCAACCTTTCGGATAAATCACCGTATTTGGGGGATTTATGCGAAAAGTAATCATTGTCATACATATCCTTACTGTGTTCATAAGCTACCTTTGCAGTATCTTCATCCCATTGAACGGGATTTAATTCAAATCTTTTCCTGATGATGTTCGTCAAATCAAAAATTTCTTTTTCACTGCCCCTGTCAATCACTTGCCACTGATTATCTGAAGGGACTTCAGGATCAACCAATTCACCGCGATATACCATTTCATACGGGCGTTGTTTAATTAGGGTTGATTTATCCAATACTCGAATACTTGACAGAGTGCCTTTCACTTTATCCAAATATAATTGAACATAAATATTTCCCAGCTGAACGAGCGGCCGGATGTTCAAATCTTCTTCTGATAATTCGAAGCGATATGTACCTTTTTCATATTGAACATGGACATCAGGGTTCAAATAGGTAGATGTATAAATTTTTTCTATGCTTTGTCCAATTTTAAACGGGGCTATGTCCACGTTATCACCAATGGCAAATATTGTGACAACTTTTTGCTTCGCCACCCCTACTTGCATATAAGTCTGATCAGCCTTATTATATATCCACCAATCATAGCCATATGAGGAAGGGTCGATTCTGGTCGGCTCACCATATAATTGCTTCAATCGATCAGCAGACTTTCCAATAAGGGTTGTAACCCCTTCATTTGGACGTTTTGTCTTTTTGGAAGGCATATTTCCATCTGAATCAACATTCAAATCCATCTTGGCAGTTGGCGACTGATGTTCATCCTTCAATACATTATTTTCGGTATGATGAAGATTTTTATAAATCCAGACTCCAAAAATCAATATTAAGATTACAAATATTCTAAGAAGAGTGCGCAGAAGTTAGCCTCCTTTCAAACCTTGAAACACTATATTTTCATTATAACATTTTAGTACCAGGTATTAATACTTTGGAATGATAATTCCTAAAAATATACACTATTTTTACAATTCATTAACTATGTCTTTTTGTTTTTCATAATTTTTCCTGATTTTTCAGCTTGATTATTATGTACACATTGCAAGAATTTTCATTTTCGACTATTATTAGTAATGAAATCATGTCATGCATTTATCTTTTGATTGTTGGAAACGCTTCATTATATAAGATAATTGCCTATTGTTCATAGGAGGGATTTGTGTATGAAATTCGAAAAAACGGGTTTTGAAACGATTAAAGCAGATTTGAACCGCCTTGATGAGGTAATGAAGTCACACGGACTTGTCCGCGAAGCCCAATGGGATTATGAGCGTGTTACATATGACCACAAGTTTGAAATTAAGGAAGGTACCTTCTATTTGCGTGTATTCGGACACGCTGCAGAAGGTGATGTCGGTTCACATGATGCCGTCATTCAATTAATGACACCGCTTCTCGGAAAGCACTATTATCCTCATGGAGTAGAATATGGAGAAGGAGAAGACTTTCCAAAACATTTGGTGACAAAATGTGAAAAAATATTAGCTGATGTAAAAAATGACATATCCGTTTTTGCTGAATAAAAAAAGCTGTCCCTTCGGTGCCTGCACCAGATTTAGGGACAGTTTCTTTTTTTTTAGTAACGCATCATCAGCTCTAATCAATATGCATGATAAAGCATTTGATTACACATCCATATTTTCCCTCAATTCTATTTCTTTTTCTGTTCAAATCCCATCCCAGCATAATATAATAATAGTAAGTTAGTGTTGTCAGAAAGGAGAACTACGTTGTCCGCAATCTTCAAAAAGAAATATTTAATTTTCATCTTGCTGCTGATCATCTCAGCATTATTTATTTATTTTGTCCTGCCAGTTTCAATCCCCCTCATTGTAGCCATCGTGACGGCGTTATTTTTAGATCCCCTTGTCAGGCTGGTTGTCAATAAATTCAATCGGAAAAGGCATTTTGCTGTAATGATTGTGTTTATCACGTTTACATTATTGATGGGGCTTGCTGCATTCTTCATTACCACCAAAGTAGTGACCGAAGCAGTCAAACTGGTCCAGGATGCCCCGAAATATGTAAGTCAAATGAATGATTTATGGAGCAACTATGAAGGACATTTTAGCAGCGCTTCTCAGGACTTGCCAAAAGAACTTGTCGATACCGTTTCAAATGAGATTCAAACAAATTTAGAATCTTCAAAGAAAAAATTATTTAACTACTTAAACTTTGAAAAGGTCAGCACCTTTTTGTCATACATTCCAAACTTTCTTGTCAGTTTCCTAGTCTATTTGATTGCATTATTTTTATTTATGCTGGAGCTTCCAAATATCAAGAAGGCCATTTATTCACATCTTCATGAACGGACAGCCGATAAGGTGAATTTTATGACTTCAAGGTTATCCTATGTAGTATTCGGGTTTTTAAAGGCCCAATTCCTGGTCAGCATCATTATCTTTATCGTATCCATGATAGGTTTATTAATCATCACACCTGATATCGCAGTCGTGATGTCGCTCATTATTTGGATCATCGACTTCATTCCATTGATCGGCTCCATTGTGATCCTCGGACCCTGGGCTCTATTCCATTTGCTTACAGGAGATATTTCCCTCGGATCTCAGCTGGCTATTTTGGCGATTATCCTGCTGATAATCAGAAGGACTGTCGAACCAAAAGTAATGGGGACCCATATAGGACTATCCCCGCTCTCAACACTGATTGCCATGTTCCTTGGTTTGAAATTGTTGGGTTTATTCGGGTTTATTATCGGCCCGCTCCTGCTCATCGTATTCAATTCAGCCAAAGAAGCAGGAATCATTAAATGGAATTTCAAAATATAGCAGGCTGTGTAATAGATAATAAAAAAGTATGGATATCCATACTTTTTTTGTTCTTATTTTAGGCTGTTTTCGTAACGCTCTTTTCGAATAGTTTGTTGCTTTTCATTAAATGGTGTGTAAGGTTGATTTTCGCTGCAGGATGCTCGCTTTCCGAGGGGCCTCACACGAAGTGAGGTCGTTCGATGTTGGCACACATCCCCCCAACCCCTCCGCGCTTCGCTGTGGGGTCTCACCTGTCTAGCTCCAATCAACTTCATATGATGAGTTAACTTAAAGAAAAACTGACAAAAACAACAATCTTTGAGAAAAGAGCCTCAAGTAAAGATTGTTGTTAAATTCTTTCTGACGATTTTAACGTGTAAATTGATGTTTGCGCGTTGAAATATAGAATCCCGTCTCTTTTCTCGCATATTAGGCAATTTTAAAGATAAAAAACGAATGGACAATCCTAGCTTTCTCCGAAGGAATTGAAAAAACGATAATATTTCAGGAGTCAGCTTATTTTATATCATCTAGAAGAAATCATATAGGAATGGCCGATCCACCTTTAACATGTTATTAAGCCTGACCGCCTCATCACGGCTGCAATGAATTGCGCCAAGTTCCCACAGTTCCATAGGATTTTTGTACCCGAAGCACATGGTGGAAAGAGCATTTATTTGCATTCGGATCCCCTTTGTGTTTTCCGTTTTTGCTATCGATTGGACACCTTTTCTAGTAACAATAAAACTTTGGTCATTCCATTCAGCAAGTGGATCATTTATATGTAAAAACAGCTCTTCCTCATCCCCCCAGTTCCACTCATACTTCTCCAGAAAGTCCTTCACATCGACGATCCTGCACATGAAATATGGATGCAATTCCATTTTGACGCGAGGATTGGGCATCATGAATGACAATGGTTCATGCTGTGATATCTCTATTTCAACGGAATTGACCATGGAATCGTGCTGACAAATGAAATTCCATAAACCTGCTCGGGAAGCTGGTGACAAAGAGACAAATTCTTCTACTTTCATATGTGACTTCACAACACTATAAAGCAAATACCCCTCTGCTTTTTTCTGTTCATTAAAATAAACGGCTATCTGTTCATTTCCATATACATTATTCATCCACCAATCCCTATCCCTGTTCAACATCCCAGAAAATTGAGAAGCAAATGACTCATATATATCTTCAATGTAATCTGTATGCGACTCTTTTTTCAGTCGCTTAATAAAACCTTCTTGCCTTGGCATAAAGATCAAATCCGCCTTTAGTAAGTGGATTTTTTTCCGGTCGACAAACAATTCCCAGCCGAATTTTCGATAAAATGGAATGGAAAAGGGATGAAGCATCGAAATGGTCTGCTTTTGCTCCTTCATTACTTTAAGGCTGTGCATGATCAATTTCCGTACATGCCCCTTTCTTCTATATTCCGGATATGTAGCCACACCAGCAATTCCTCCCATGTCCCACTTTTTACCTTGAAGCCATAATCGAAAAGGGATAATATGAAGCTTAGCTGCAAGTGTATCTTGATCATAGATCCCAAAGATTTTATGATTGGATATATTCTTTTTCCTCTCCTCCATCTTCTCATCAGGGACGTCATATTGAAATGCATACATCGAAAGACGGATGGAATCAATATATTGATCTTTGGTTAACTCAACGATTTCCATGGCATTTACTCTCCTTTCTTTTCTAATTTATTAATTTCTCTATTTAGACATGATTTCCTTTTTATCACTTCATTTGCTCTTTTCGAAGCGGCAAATTAAGAGTCTAAATATAAAATACTTACCCTTGTGCCCATCACCCTTTATAATGGTTCTTTTTGCTATGTTTGTTGCTATCCATCCTAAGTGTGAAAATTGATTTCCACGAAAGGATGCTCGCTTTCCGAGGGGCGGGCGGATCACTTCGGAGTCTCGCACCTTCAGCTCCTATCAACATAAGATGATGAAAAACTGATAACAAGGGGGTAAAACGCTTTTTATTGGAGGACGAGTCGTAGAATCCGTTGGAAAAAGAGGAGTCAGGGAGACCCCGAATGCCGTACGACCCGCTCGCAGGAACAATGCCTATAAAAAAAAGGCCGATCTACTGTGCACTGGCACCGATCAACCTCTTGTTTTTAAAATCCTAATATTGCTTTGATCACGGATGTAGTTTCTCCGCCTTTATAGAGTACATATAATAATACATAGACTGCGACACCAGTAATGGCTGTAAAGAACCAGATGATGCTGGTAATCGGGCCGATCTTTCTATGCCTTTTAAAATTGCTTTTATAGCCCGTCCATAATGTGACAACCCCGAATACAGCACCAACTGTTGCAAGGGTAATATGAAAGATCAAAAACAGAGTATAGTATATTTTAATGCTGTCCGGCCCACCGAAGGAAGTATTTCCGATAAAAACTGTTCTGCTCATATAGATGATAAAGAAAGTCAATGCGAAAATCGCTGCATAAAACATGGTTTTCTTGTGGGCTTCAATCTTTCTTTGTTTGATGAGCCACCATCCGATGGCCACCAGTACTGCACTTATAACGATGCAGGATGTGCTTAATGTAGGTAATATAGGCAAAGACATGATTACGTCCTCTCTCTAATGATAATAGTGTTTTCTATGCATACTCCCTTTTATTCGACTGTACGGGGGGAGTTTGCCTGATACGCCTTAAGCGCAGCTTCATTGATTGCATCCGAATCTTCCTGTTCTTTCTTGAACCATTGAAAGAATACTTGAAACAGCATGACACCATAGACAATTTCTTGTATAACTTTCATGACTACACCTCCGAGCTGCTGATCCTCTACCACGGGCATGTTGGTGAAAAGCTCCGGACCACTCAAGCTCAAGTTCGCCAATGTTCCATTCGGTACACATAATGACATGGCCTTCAGCCAAACAGAAGCATCTGCATAAGAGGCATATAGAGGATGATCTGCAAAGATTATGAGTGCACATGCCGGGGTCAAAAGTATACCATCTGCGAAAACGTATCCAATTTTTTTCACACCGCTAAGCTGATACTGGCCAGGCAGCTTATTGACCAATGGCCACCACATGAAGATGGCAAAGACAAATAACACGATCGTATACGTGATGTGCAGTGTTTCATGTGTCTTAATGGCATCAAAAATACTAGGGACATGATAGAAGGAGAATACCCCGTTGAATAAGATTAATGCAATAAGCGGTAATGTAAAAAAGTGAAAAATCGGTTTAACGACAGGCAAGTTGATAAAAGCCGACCAAAGGTAAGTAGGAATGCTTGCAATTAAAATTGGCGGTACAATCAAATAAAGAATGGCCATCTGGATCATATGGATCGAAAAAAGGATATGACCGATTATATCTACAGGGGAGCCTTTCACTATGTACACAATAATCATGGTACTAATGAATAAGGATGCTTGTTTCGTCGTAAGAGGCTCACTGTCCTTGAATTTGTGTCTCCACTTTGTGGTTAACAGAAAATAAATGGCAGTCAAGGAAGCTACAGAAAATAAAAAATACGGACTCCACAACGCTTGAAACCCAAAAATACCTAAAGGCACTGATGTTCACCTCTTTCCTAAATATGTACACATACATTATACGTTTACTGATGCAATACTTCAATAACACCTGGCAACAACTTCTTGACAGTTTGTAGAACAAAGGTTTGTCATTGATGCATCATTGTGAATCCAAATACGAAAATGGCTGATCCTTTGCAAAGGACCAGCCATTTTATGAACTACCACCAAATAATTGTGGAGAATGTCAATATCGTCAAAAATGCAACGAGACAGCCTGAGAACAAAAACATTTGCGGTGTTTCATGCCCTTTATGACTCATGTGCATGAAATAATACAGCTGTAGTATTACTTGAACGACTGCAAGCAGTAAAATAAATGGAACGATGAACCATTTGGACATATCTGCATAGACAGCCACGAATGCAACTAGCGTCAAGAAAATCATCAAGGCAAAAGATACGACATGGTGCTTCATTTCTTGTGCATTTTTTTTGCGACGATACTCATAATCCACACTTGGGTTGCCTGAAGTTGATTGTTGATTCGCCATCAGTTTATCCCACCATTCCCATTAAGTATACTACCGTGAAAATGAATACCCATACAACGTCGATGAAATGCCAATATAGACTAGCTACGTAGAACTTCGGAGCGTTGTATAAGTTCAAGCCGCGTCGAGCATTGCGGACCATCAATGTCGTGATCCAGAGGAGACCGAAGGCGACGTGTCCTCCGTGGAATCCTACTAGTGTATAAAATGCCGATCCAAATGCACTGCTTGTAAAAGTATGATGAAATTCATGGACGTACTTACTGAATTCCATCACTTCTAGTATTAGGAATCCCAGTCCCATTAATACCGTAATCAAAAGCCAGGCCTGCATCTTCTTAAAATTGTAATTCTTCATATGATAAATTGCATATACACTTGTCAACGAACTGAATAAAAGCAGCATCGTTGCCAAAAATACGGTTGGTAGCTCAAACAAATCCTTCGCATGCGCCATTGATTGATTCGGCACATGGTCCTTGAGCGCCAAATAAGTCGCAAACAGGGAAGCAAATAGAACCGTCTCTCCCCCAAGGAATAGCCAAAATCCTAAGAACTTATTCTTGCCTTCGAGGGTTGATTTTTCAGGCGCTGCAGGCCAAGTTTTAGGTGTGAATTTTTCTTCAACATGCATTATGCCTTGACCCCCTTGTTCTTATCATCAATTAAATCTTCCTTGTGGATGTGGTATCCATGGTCATCAATGACAGATCTTAGGAACATTGAACCCAGGGTCACTAGGAAACCGATGACCAATACTGGGATTGCCCAAGGTTTATGATCTACGTGATACATTGCACCAAATGCAGCAATGAATAGTCCCATGGATGTAAAGAATGGAAGTATCGAATTGTTCGGCATATGAATATCTCCGACTGGCTCAGCTGGAGTCATTTCCTTCTTGCCTTCCATCTTCTCTAGCCACCAAGCATCCAGACCACGTACAAGCGGTGTTTGCTTGAAGTTATAAAATACCGGAGGAGAAGAAATCGACCATTCAAGTGTGCGTCCATCTCCCCATGGATCGTTGCCCACTTTGACACCTTTTGCTTGTGTCACGATGACATTGATCACCATTATGACAACGGACACTCCCATGAAAGCAGCTCCGAAGGAACTTACCAAGTTTCCAGTTTCAAACCCTTGTCCCGGCAAATATGTCCATACACGTCGAGGCATACCCATCAGACCTAGGAAATGCTGAATAAAGAATGTCAAATGGAAACCAATGAAGAACAGCCAGAATGAAATTTTGCCCATCACTTCGTTCAACATTGTTCCAAAAATCTTCGGCCACCAGAAATGAAGACCAGCCAATAACGCAAATACTACACCACCAACAATAACATAGTGGAAATGAGCTACGACAAAATAACTGTCGTGGTACTGATAGTCAGCAGCCGCTACTGCCAGCATGACCCCTGTTACCCCACCTGCAACGAATGATGGAATGAATGCAACCGCATATAGCATCGGTGTTGTAAACTTAATGCTTCCACCCCACATGGTGAAGATCCAGTTAAAAATCTTGATCCCGGTAGGAACGGCAATTGCCATTGTCGCCACTGCAAAGATCGCGTTCGCAATTGGCCCCAATCCTGTTGTGAACATATGGTGGGCCCAAACCATGAATCCTAGGAACCCGATTAAAACGGTTGCAAAAACCATGGAAGAATATCCGAATAAACGCTTTCTCGAGAACACTGGAAGGATCTCAGAGAAAATACCGAATGCCGGAAGTATAAGTATGTATACCTCTGGGTGTCCAAAAATCCAGAAGAAATGCTCCCAGATGATTGTATTACCTCCGCCTGCTACATCAAAGAAGTTGGAACCGAACATACGGTCAAAAATCATTAAAAATAATCCGACAGTCAATGGAGGGAATGCAAATAATATCAATGCAGATGTAACAAATGCTGTCCATGTGAATAATGGCATACGCATATATGTCATCCCAGGTGCACGCATATTGATGATTGTGACAAGGAAGTTAATACCACCAATAAGTGTACCAGCCCCTGCAATCTGCAACCCTAAAGCATAAAAGTCAATCCCATGTCCTGGAGAATGAAGTGATAAAGATGCATATGAAGTCCAGCCTGCATCAGGTGCTCCACCTAGGAACCATGAAAGGTTTAAGAATACGCCTCCAAAAAAGAACAACCAAAAACCTAAAGCGTTAACATAAGGAAACGCAACGTCGCGAGCTCCAATTTGCAATGGAACTACCGCATTTAAAAAACAAAAAATCAATGGCATCGCTGCCAAGAAAATCATTGTCGTACCATGCATAGTCAGAACTTCGTTATAAAGACCCGCACTGACAAAATCATTGTTTGGTACTGCAAGTTGAATACGAATCACTAAAGCCTCAATACCACCAACTAAGAAAAAGAAACCGCCTGCCATTAAATATAGGATGGCAATTTTCTTATGGTCTACCGTTGTCAAGTAGTCCCAAATGGTGCCGAGGAAGCCTTTCTTTTGTGCGTAGGAACTCACAATTAAACCTCCCTTTTGTGTCTATCCCATTAATCTTGAACCTTTAAACCCATTAAGTATTCTGCTAAAGCGTCAATCTGGTCATCGGACAAATCACCATAGGCTCCAGTCATTTTATTACCTGGTTTATATGCCTCTGGATCCTTGATCCATTTTTTTACGTTTTCTTTTGTGTGATCCAATATACCAGCTACACGTGCACGTTCACCGAATGTGGCGAGGTTTGGAGCCAATCGAGCAGACTCTGGACGCTTGTCATTAGGTGTGACAGCATGACAGCTGATACAATTCTTTTTGAAAATTTGCTGACCTTCCTGTGCGAGTGCGGAATCAGGCTTTGTTTCTTTAGCGTTTTGCATATCCGCTACCCAAGTCTTGAATTCATCCTTTGTCATCGCTTTCACTTTAAAGTCCATTAAACCATGTGATGGACCACAAAGTTCGGCACATTTTCCATAGAATAAATTCCCAGCCTTTTCTGCTTTGTCATTATCGATTTCAAGCCAAAATTTATTGACTCCGTCTACATTGGCGTCAATTTTTCCGCCAACCGATGGGATCCAGAATGAATGCTTGACATCAGAAGCCTTTACTTGGAAATAAACCTTCTGATCAGTCGGCAATACTAAATCCTGTGATGTGATAATCCCTAAATCCGGATATTCGAACTCCCACCAATAAAGGTTCGCTCGAACATTCACCACAAGCGCTTTATGTTTGCCATCTTTGTCTTTCTTCTCCATAGCGGATGTGTCGGCAAAGTGGAAAGTCGCTGCAACCGTCGGGATGGCTAAAATCAAAAGCAAAAGAATCGGAACAGTAGTCCAGAGTATTTCCAGTTTGTGATTCCCTTCTATTTGCTTAGGAATTTTAGTATCTCCTTTTTTGCGGCGGAAACGGGTAAGCGCAATGATATAAATTAGAAATACTACTACTATGACTATTACCATGATACTTGTGCTCAAAATCATTAGGTCTTTTTGAGACTGAGCAACTTCTCCAGCTGGATCCAACGTAGATAAATACGGTTCACCACAGCCGGACAAAATCAGCGCCAGCATTCCAATAGCTGAAATGAGGCGCCACTTTTGCAGCCAATGTTTCATAGCTTAATCAAACCCCTCTTTCGTAAATATACTTTTGTGTAATAAGGACTGGATTTCTCTATATGGATTTCTTGGAAGAAAGAATTCCCTTTGTTAAATGACGGTTACAATAACCATCGCTACAAACAAGATTGTCAAATAGTTCAATGAATATACGAACATCAATTTTGCCCATTTCAGGTCGTCTTTCATTTTGTAGCCTGCTATTCCTAGTATTAACCAGCCGACATTAAATAATGTTGACAGTATGACAAAAGGAAGTCCAAGTGGTGTTAGGAAGAATGGAATCGGGAGCAATAGTGCTACCCAAGCCACGATATGGTGTTTTGTTCTTTGGAATCCTTTTACAACCGGAAGCATCGGAATGCCTGCTGCGCGATATTCCTCGCATCTTTTCATTGCCAGCGCATAAAAGTGCGGAGGCTGCCAGATGAACATCATCAGAAACAGCATCCATGGAACGAGTCCAAGCTGAGGATCAACTGCCGCCCATCCAATTAGCGGAGGGACTGCACCGGAAATGCTCCCGACGATCGTATTGCTGACATATAAACGTTTTGACCACATTGTATATAGGACGACATAGCTGAAGATCCCGATCAAACCAATTATTCCTGCCGTTATCGTCGTCAAGAATAATAGCATCGTACCAAGTGCCGTCAAGGTGAAACCTATCGTAAGGACCTTCCATCCGCTGATTTTGCCCGTAACGGTCGGCCGTCCTTTCGTTCTCTCCATGATAGGATCTATGTCGCGGTCAATATAATTATTTAAGCTGCATGAACCAGCTATAATAAACGCAGTTCCCAAAAGGGTGTATAACATGGTGTCCAGTGATGATAGGAAGTGTTGACCCGTGAAATAAAAGGCGAGCCACATTCCGGTAAACGTAGTGATTAAATTAGAATTGACAATCCCAATTTTTATTAAAGCCAGAAAATCCTTTAAAGCGGATGTTTCTGGGATTTCTGTTTCTTCAATTGAAGAAATGACTTTTGTATTAGCCATTTTCTTCTCCTCCTCTCTGTCTGACAAGCAAGACTATATAAGAATACTATAAAGGATTCTTACCATCATTGCTATATTTCCATGAAAATTCCACAATGTGTTCAATTTTTTCTTTTTTGAAAAGCAAGAGGATTGAAATAATTGTTAAAAATGTAGCAATAAATGCTATCAATGTAATATTAAAACATATAATTTTTTTCTTTTGTGAATATTTTTTGAATTAATTATGTCTATATTGTGACAACGCTTCATTTTTTTCGCTTTTTTAAGATAATAAATCATACATGCACCTATTGTGAGATCCGTCAATAAAACGCTTTCATTTTTTTGCTTCATATATATTTCTAGCAAATTCCAATGGATCTTTCAACGTTTATTCATTAATATCAATGTTTGCTCAACGTTCATAAATCATTCATTGTATTTTCCTACTAATTTATGTAGTATCGTAAAGGTATTAAAGTTATGTGTTGCGGGTAATTGAAAAATAACTCTTTTTTAAGAAGGTGGATATATATGCGTCGACGTGGTTTAAAATGGTTTGCAGTAATGACAACGCTAGGAATGCTTTTTGTCCTGCTTGGCGGCGCACTAGTCACAAAGACCGGTTCTGGGATGGGCTGCGGACACTCTTGGCCACTCTGTGAGGGGAGGATTATACCACAACATATCACGATAGCTATGGTTATTGAATTGGCTCATCGGCTAGTGTCCGGGAGCGTTGGGATTCTTCTTCTCATTCTTTGTGTATGGGCATGGAAAACGATCGGATATAAACGGGAAACAAAATTTTTAGCGATTTTATCTTTGTTTTTCCTTGTACTCCAAGCTCTGATCGGTGCTGCTGCAGTCGTTTGGGGGCAATCTGATTTTGTCCTTGCCATCCATTTTGGCATTTCGCTTGTTTCATTTGCTTCAGTATTATTATTGACATTGTTGATATTTGAAGTCGATCAGAAGTTTGATGCACAAAATATTGTTCTGGATAAACGGATGAAGTTCCATATATACGGGATTACCATTTATAGTTATATTGTCATCTATTCCGGGGCTTTAGTCAGACATACAAAGTCCAGCCTCGTTTGTCCGGATTGGCCATTCTGTGTGAATTCTTCCCCTGCAATGCCGGAAAATTTATATGAGTGGGTACAAATGGGACATAGGATGGCAGCAGGACTGATCTTTATATGGATCGCCTATGCCGCTTATACTGCAATTAAACACTATAGAAACCAAAAGGTCATCTTTTGGGGATGGATCATCGCATTCATACTTGTATGCCTTCAGGCAATCGCAGGCGTGCTTGTCGTGCTGTCCCGTTTGAATCTTTATATTACATTATCACATTCATTGTTCATTTCCTGCCTCTTTGGACTATTAAGCTATCTGGTTCTTTTAGCAAGCCGTACAAAAGTGAACTCAGGTGCTGAAGAGCCGGAAAAGTCCAGTGACTCTAAAAACGCAAACCAATCTGCAGCAACGATTCATTAATTACGAATCAAAAGGGATCGAGAGGTAATCCTCTCGATCCCTTTTGTCATTTTATGGTCATCCGATTCTTTCCACTCACTTTATGCTCATTTTTTTCTCAGCGTTTCCTCATGAAAAATGCAGATATGTAAACGTCGACTTGTAATGCAGTTTGATTGCAGCCGAGGGGAGCGGTTGGGTTCCCCATCAGTGAAGATCAACCTTTATAAACGGTGACCAGCAAAAAGACTGTAGACAAACTACCTTCTCATAATTTGTCTACAGTCTGGAACGAACCACTACCGGCTCTTTTTTATATTTTCTTCAATTCAACCAGCAGGTCCCCTGGCTGGATGGCATCTCCATTTTCAACATGAATTTCTTCGACAATTCCCGTGTAAGGGGCTTGAACGGTCGTTTCCATCTTCATGGCTTCCGTGATCATGAGGTGGTCCCCTTTATTCACTTTCTCCCCTTTTTCTGAAATGACCTTGATGACCGTCCCCGGCATCGTGGCACCAATGTGAAGTTCATTTTTCGGATCAGCCTTCATCTTGGAAGCTATCGTTGTTTTGATGCTTTCATCTCTAATAACTACTTCACGTGGTTGTCCATTTAGTTCGAAATAAACAATCCTTGTCCCGTCAGCTTGCGGCTGTCCGATGGAAACAAGTTTGACAATCAATGTCTTTCCTTTCTCGATCTCTACCTCTATTTCTTCCCCTAAGCGCATTCCATACAAGAATGTCGGGGTATCGAGCATTGAAATATCGCCGAATTGATCCATTGTCTTGACATAGTCCATGAATACTTTTGGATATAAAGAATATGCCAAAGCATCGAAGCTTGTTACAGGGCGGCCGATTTCATGATAAAGTTTCTCCTTTAACGCATTAAAATCAACATCATCCAAGAGCTCGCCAGGTCTTACTGTAATTGGCTTCCTGCCTTTGAGAATGACTTTTTGCAGCTTTTCTGGAAATCCTCCATACGGCTGGCCTAAATAGCCTTCGAACAATTCAATGACTGAATCAGGAAAATCGATTTTCTCTCCTCGTTCCAGTACATCCTCTTCGCTTAAATTATTTTGGACCATGAACAACGCCATATCGCCGACGACCTTGGAGGATGGAGTTACTTTTACAACGTCGCCAAACATAAGATTTACACGGCGATACATTGCCTTGACTTCATCCCAACGATCCCCCAGCCCAACTGCCTTCGCCTGCTGTTGAAGGTTGCTGTATTGCCCGCCAGGCATTTCATGCTGATACACCTCAGTATGGGGGGCCATCATACCGCTTTCGAAATCTCGGTAATATTTGCGGACATCTTCCCAATAATGCGAAAGCGTTTCTAAGGATTGAACATTCGTCTTTGGTTTCCTGCTTGTCCCTTCCAATGCATAATACAATGTACTTGAACTTGGTTGTGAGGTTAAACCTGACATCGTGCTCATTGCTACATCGACTATATCCACTCCAGCTTCAATTGCCTTTGCATACGTATATATACCATTGCCGCTTGTATCATGAGTATGGAGATGGATCGGCAAGTCTGTTGAATCTTTTAATTCTGAAATCAGCCTATAAGCCGATTGCGGTTTTAAGAGGCCCGCCATATCTTTTATCGCGAGGATATGCGCTCCCTGATTCTCAAGCTCCTTCGCCAGATTTTTGTAATAATGGATATCATACTTGTTTTTTGTGGGATCATTGATATCACCAGTATAACAGATGGATGCTTCAGCTATTTTCCCGGTCTGCCTCACTGCATCTATAGCTACCCCCATACCCTTTACCCAGTTCAGGCTATCGAATATCCTGAATACATCTATTCCTGCATAGGCCGACTTCTCTACGAATTCCCTTATGACATTATCCGGGTAGTTTTTATAGCCGACTGCATTTGACGCTCTCAAGAGCATTTGAAAAAGTGTATTTGGAATGTTTTTTCTTAGTGTCAATAAGCGTTCCCAAGGATCTTCTTTGAGGAAGCGGTACGATACATCGAATGTTGCCCCGCCCCACATTTCCAGTGAGAATAAATCTGGAAGCAGCTTAGCAGTCGGTTCGGCAATCTTCTTCAGATCATTCGTCCTGATCCGTGTCGCCAATAAGGATTGGTGGGCATCCCTGAATGTTGTATCTGTCAATAGTACTTCTTTTTGGTCCTTGACCCATTGTACGAGGCCATCGGCTCCTCTTTCGTCCAATATTTGTTTCGTTCCTGGTCTGGCTTTAATATCGGATGGCACACTTGGTATTCTTGGGGCATCGAATACCGGCTTCTTCTTTTTTTCTACACCTGGAAAGCCATTGACTGTGATGTTGCCGATATAATTCAGCATCTTCGTGCCCCGGTCTTTCCTTTTAGGGAAAATGAACAGTTCAGGTGTTGTATCAATGAATGAAGTATTATAGCTGCCTGTTAAAAAGCTTTCGTGCTTAACCACATTCTCCAAAAATGGAATGTTTGTTTTGATTCCCCGTATTCTGAACTCTTGTAAATTTCTGACCATTTTAGATGCAGCTTGGTCAAAAGTCAAAGCCCAAGTAGAAAGCTTAACCAGCAGGGAATCATAATATGGAGTGATGACGGCGCCTTGGAATCCGTTTCCGGCATCGAGCCTGACACCGAAGCCCCCACCTGAACGATAGGCCATGATTTTTCCTGTATCCGGCATGAACTGATTCAATGGGTCTTCCGTTGTGACCCGCGATTGGATGGCATAGCCATTTATTCGAATGTCTTCTTGATTAGGAATGCCGATTTTTTTGCTGTGAAGGCTAAACCCTTGAGCCACCATAATTTGGGTCTGAACAATATCAATTCCTGTAATCATTTCAGTGATGGTGTGCTCCACTTGAACACGCGGATTGACTTCAATAAAATAAAACTCTTCGCCTGAGAGGAGAAATTCGACTGTACCGGCGTTGACATACTCGATATTGGACATCAGCTGAACAGCTGCGTCACAGATTTTATTTCGGAGTTCATGAGACATTGATACGCACGGGGCAACTTCAACTACTTTTTGATGGCGTCTTTGAACGGAGCAATCGCGTTCAAACAAATGAACGATGTTCCCATCGTTATCTCCAATGATCTGCACTTCGATGTGTTTTGGATTTTGAACGAATTTTTCAACGTATACCTGGTCATTACCAAAAGCTGCCTTCGCTTCAGATTTTGCACGTTCAAAGGCATCCTTTACTTCCTCGAGCCTATGAACGATGCGCATCCCTCTGCCTCCGCCGCCAAGCGAGGCTTTGATGATAATTGGAAACCCATTTGTCTTGCCGAATTGAATGATTTCCTCAAGATCATCTACCGGGCCGTCGCTTCCCGGGATGACCGGAAGACCTGCCAAGATTGCCTGATGCCTGGCTTTCACTTTATCCCCGAACATTTCCAGATGTTTTGCTTTGGGACCGATGAAAGTAATCCCTTCTTCTTCACACCTTTTAGCGAACTGAAGGTTTTCGGATAAAAATCCATATCCAGGATGGATGGCATCCACCTCTGCCCGTTTTGCGATTTCCAGAATATTTTCAATATCCAAGTAGGCATCAATCGGTTTCTTTCCTTCTCCTACAAGATATGCTTCATCCGCTTTATAACGATGATAAGCGCCTGAGTCTTCTTTTGAATAGATTGCAACGGTTCGAATATTCAGCTCTGTACAAGCCCTGAATACACGAATAGCAATTTCGCCTCGATTGGCAACGAGAATTTTGTTGATTTTTTTCATTGACTGCTTTCCTCCCCTGGACATAACTTGATGAAAAATATATTGCTTGTTTAATATTTTACACGATATACATTATTTTGCGAATTTTCAAGCGATGAGGTCGATTCTTTTGGATTTTTATATTTGTTTTCATATTTCACAAACATTGATACATTTACGAGAACACCCATTGCTAAGGATAAAAGCAATATGGAAGACCCCCCATAACTGATAAATGGAAGCGGGACACCGGTCAATGGAATGAAACCAGAAACTCCACCCAGATTGATGATCGATTGGATGGCAATCATACTCGAGACACCTATCGCTAATAAACTCCCGAAAGGATCCCTGCATTTCATTCCTATCAATATCCCTTTCAGCACGATGAAGGATAGCCCGATGATGACAAATGATACGCCGAAAACACCCAGCTCCTCAGCAACGATCGCCATGATGAAATCCGTATGAGGTTCGGGTAGATAGCCTAATTTCTGTACACTTTTCCCCAGCCCTTGTCCTGTAATTCCGCCTGAACCGATGGCAATATATGAGTTTACCATTTGATAACCCTGCCCCTGCTCATCAGCAAATGGATCTAAGAACACTTCGATTCGGCTCATCCTTTCATTGGAGAAAATCTTATCCTTGAGCAACAAGGCGAAAGGGGATAAAATCAACGCAACTATCAAACCTAAAACAACAAGCCTGATGATATTTTTAAAATTCATCCCTGAACAAATAATGATGGTCAGCCCGATCAAAAAGATGATAGCCGCTGTCCCAAAGTCAGGTTGGATGGCTACCAGGAAGCAGACAAAAATTAAAAATACGATGGGTGGAATGACACCTTTATTAAATTTTTCGTTAATATATGCCTGTTTTTTTGCATAGACGGCTGAAAGATAAATGATGACGCTTAGCTTTACGAATTCGGCCGGTTGAATCATCCTCGTCCCTAATTTGATCCAGCTTTGCGCATTATTCGAAATATGGCCGAAAACAAACAATGAAAATAAGCCCAAAATAGACAAAAGAACCATCATGCCCAGAAATTTGTTGCTCTTATATGCCTTATATGGAAAGAAAGCCGCGGCAATGAAGCAGATGAAGGATAAGACTAGGTTTATTTTTTGTTTATTATAATAATAGTCATTTTCCAAGCCAAGCTGCTGTACAGCCCAGACCATTGATGCACTATAAATCATGACCAATCCAAATAAGCACAGTATTATGTACACAACCACTAAAGAATAGTCATAAGATTTCATGATTTTTTTAAACATTCATATCGTTCCAATCCTTTTTTATTAATATTAACATTCTAGATAAAAGTCTAATATCCCTCTAACCACTTGTTATGTATCCGATTTTTTCTAGATTGAATGACTTTTGGCTCATGGAGTGTTGGCTACAAAAAAACTCAAACATTCCTCAGACTGTTTGAGCTTTTAGGTTTGTATTCATTTTTTGATCGATGCTTCATGAAGCGCGGACAGTTCTCTTTCTAATGAGTCCAATAATTCTTTCCCTTCATGATCTTCAATTAAGCCTAAACGAACGGCAAAATCTATTTCACGGGATAAGCCAAACATCTGCGTGTCCAATACCTCTTCATATAGAGGACATTGCGGCATTGTCAGGTTATCCATTTGCACTTTAATTAAACGCAGGATTTTCTCTGCGTCTGCCTTAAGAAGTTCATGGGCTTTTTCTGAATGATTTATGTTTAGTTCAGAAGCCAACTTTAAATCCCCCCGTTTCCGAGCGATTAGCCAATTCTATTTAAAAATTTTACCGTTAATAGCGCTAAATTGCAAGAAAAAATAAGGGATTATGACGCTTATTGCAAATTAAAAAATGCTCCAATCATATTTCTCGCTCATCATTTCTAAAAGCTTCAAACCACTTACACTATTTCCCTTTTCATCAAGCGAGGGACCATAGATGCCAATTCCACACTTTTGTGGGACCGCCCCCATGATGCCTCCTGAAACACCGCTCTTTGCCGGGATTCCGACCTTCATGGCAAATTCTCCTGAAGCATTGTACATCCCGCATGTGACCATGAACGTTTTACACATTCTTGCAATGTCCTTGGATACTATTTGCCTTCCCATCGTAAAATCATAGCCATCCATGGCAAAGACAGCCCCTATCCTCGCTAAGTGCGAGCAGTTCATTTCAATGGCGCATTGTTTCGTATAGACGTCCAATAAATATTCAACATCTCCCTCTATGATGCTGTGCTGCTTCATGAAATAGCACAAAGCGCGATTTAAATGGGCCGTTTCGTATTCAGAATCAGAAACTTCCCGGTTAAAGGAGATATAAGGATCATTCGCCAATTCCCGGACAAAATGGATGAGCCTGTCCCATCTTTCCTTATGATCTTTCCCTTTGATCATGTTCGTTACTGCCAATGCGCCCGCATTGATCATTGGATTAAGCGGCTTGGATGGACGAGTGCTTTCCAACTTGACGATCGAATTGAACGGATCACCAGTCGGCTCCATCCCCACCCTTGAGAACACAGCTTCCACCCCAGATTCACTCAGGACCAAGGCTAGCGTGATGACCTTTGAAATACTCTGCAAAGTGAACTTTTTTAAATAATCCCCAGCGAAATAAAAAGGGCCGTCGGGATAATATATTGAAACGGAAAGGTCATTTTGTTCTGCATTTTTGAGCGCGGGGATATAATCGACTATTTTTCCACTTTTAGAAGTAGGGCGTGCTATTTCAACCAGCCTTTTCAATTCTTCATTGCTTAGACATTTCATTCTTTCAGCCCCTTTTCAAGTTAGTTTGGGTAGGCGAGCGCTTTTCATTCTCGCTTTTTACATATATACTAATAAAAGAAAAGGGGGAGAAGCATATGGAAATGATCATCCCATTCAAAGGAAAGGTAAAATTCCCTATAACAATCGATCCGAGTGTATGGATTTTCGATGATCGTCGAATCGACTTGACTACATACTTTGAAACTGAAGAACCAGAAATCAATGCTGAAGAGGAGTACGTAAAGGCAACCTCCAAACATTGGGAGAGGGAAATAAGAGAAGGGGCAGTATTTCCTCCTACGCTTAAGTCTGAACGTAAATTCGAAAAGGAAAAGGTGTTGACTGGAACATTTGGAATCCCGCTCGAACCCTTCCTGAAAAATGCCGAGCCTTTAAGCGGTGCGTCAAAATTAATCATTGAAACAAAAGAGGAAGCGATTGAATTTCCACTTGAGAAGACAAAAGATATGATTTTGGCTTTTTCAAAAGAAGGAAAGCCATTGAAAGAGGACGGACCGGTCCATATTCTTTTCAAAGATGGGAGCAATAGGACCGCACCGATTAAATTTGTACAAGCTTTTAAGGTCGATTAAAAAGACCGGGAGTCCCTCTATCGGGATTTCCGGTCTTTTCTTTTAATCAGCCTCTATAACAAGTCCGCTGCCAATTGGGCCAATCCTGATCTCTCACCTTTAACCAGTTTGATATGTCCTGATATGGTCTGATCTTTGAATCTTTCCACTACATATGTCAATCCATTGTTGTATTCATCCAAATACGGGTGATCAATTTGATTCGGGTCTCCCATCAGAACAATCTTACTCCTGTCCCCTACCCTTGTAAGGATGGTTTTGACCTCATGCTTTGTCAGGTTTTGCGCCTCATCAATGATGATGAATTGATCCGGGATGCTTCTTCCACGGATGTAAGTCAGTGCTTCAACTTCAATTGATCCCATGCCTGCGAGGATGGCATCCAGCTCTCCTGGTTTCTTTGTATTAAATAGATATTCCAGATTATCATAGATCGGCTGCATCCATGGCCGTAATTTTTCCTCTTTTTCGCCTGGCAGGTACCCGATATCCTTTCCGACTGGAACGATCGGACGTGCAACAAGAAGCTTTTTGTAGGTATACAAATCCTCAATTTGCAGGAGCCCTGCTGCCAATGTCAGCAGCGTCTTCCCTGTACCTGCTTTCCCAATCATCGTAACCAGGGGAATATCGTCCCTAAGCAGCAATTCCATCGCCATCGATTGTTGAACATTCCTTGGTTTGATCCCCCAGATATGCTCACTCGGATGGGTCAATTTTTTCACCTTTTTCCCGGTGCTGTCGACAATGCCGATGGCTGAAGCCGAGCTTCCCAGTGCATCCTTCATGATTAAAAATTGCTGCGGATAAAAGGGATGATTCGTTATTTCCGATAATTGCAATTCCCCTTTTTCATAAAAGAGGTTCAATAGACCTTTATCGATATATACTTCAAGATACCCTGTATAAATATGATCGATTTCAACAACTCGATCATTGAGAAAGTCTTCGGCAGTCAGACCGATGGCATCTGCCTTCACCCTTACAAGCACATCCTTGCTGACCAGTACAACCGTTTTACCATCTTCCTTTGTTTCTTCCTCTAGCGATATATTTTTGGCTACGGCAAGAATTCGATTATCATTCGACTTTTCCACAAAAACTTCTTGTAATTGTTGGAAAGAACGATGGTTCAGTTCAATCCTTAGTGTACCCCCGTTTTCTAAAGGGACCTTTTCATGGAGCTTTCCTGCTTGACGCAAGTTGTCAATCAATTTGGATACTTGTCTTGCATTCCTTCCCACTTCATCCATATAGCGTTTCTTTGAATCGACTTCTTCCAGCACCACTGCTGGAATCACTACATCATTGTCTTCAAATGAAAAGATGGCGTGTGGATCCTGCAACAAGACATTGGTATCTAACACATAAATATTATTCAAATCGATGCCTCCTGCTCCTGATATTCTTTATCTTATTGTATGTTGCTCTAGTTCAACGGGTTCTCTGACATTCACCTTTCCCTTTTTCGGGACAAAGTGTGAGTATTGCTAAAATATATGTCCCAATGCATAAAGATAGAAGAATTTTGCACACTAAAAGACAGATACGTTCCAATCTAAAGGAGTGGAGGTGCAAATAATGAAATATTTTGCGGCCATATTACTGATGGCAACCTTTTTAACTGCGTGTTCATCAAATTTAAATTCAGAGCCTAAATCCCAAAAGTATCAAGGGAGCAACGAGCCAAGGCCCATTACAGTCAAAAACAGCAATAAAGAGAATGTTAAGCCAAAGACGGGCCAACAAATATCGAAACATTTGGTCAAGCTGGCCAGCGGCATTCCAAATGTAAAAGATGCAACTGCTGTTGTCCTTGGACGATACGCTGTAGTAGGAATTGATATTGATTCAAACGTCGAGCGCTCACAAGTCGGCTCCATAAAATATTCAGTGGCAGAAAGCTTGAAAAATGACCCCTACGGAGCCAATGCCGTCATTGTGGCTGACCCCGACATCGTTGCCCGATTGAAGGAAATTAACAAAGATATTAAAAGGGGCCAACCGATTCAAGGAATCATGAATGAACTATCTGATGTCGTAGGTAGGGTGATGCCAGAACTGCCTGGACATCTCTCTGATACGAATCCAGAACAGGCTCCGCAACAGCCAAAAAAACAAACAAACGATAAAAACGAAAAGCAACTGGAAAAAGATCAAGAACGTCAATCCAACTATCATAAATAAGCCATCAAAAAAGACTGTCGCATCAAATCACCGTACTCCCTGATATACGAGGTGCTATAGCCATGCTATACATCGTATCCGTGGGATATCGGCAATCATGTGACAGTCTTTTTTCTCATTGCGTCCATCACTTGACAATCCAGGCGATCGGCCGCATTTTTATCATAGGTCTTGTCATAGGAGGGCTCTGAAACAATTTTAGAGCCATAGAACATCACATCCCTGACATTTTCTATTTTAAGTTCCACCAAAGATAATTTTAATGGTACATGTTCCATTCTATCCATGATGATTGAAGCATTTCCACTGATGGAATATGTAGATTCATTCGCGATTAAGTTAATAACCGTCAAGGGATTACGCTGAATGTTTTGAATGATGCGGGAACGCTGATCGACAGCGATAAAGATGGTTTCTTCATCTTTTGCCAGCACCCAGGATACTGCACTGACATTCGGACCGCCCGTTTCATGATCACAGGTGGCAATGGTGACAAACCTTTCACGCTGCAATTGATCGAATAGAACCGGTGTTAATTTGGGCTCGACACGATTTGCCATTCTCTTCCCTCCCTTTTTTGTATACCCACATTATACTATACGAAAAGGAAAGTTAAACCATTACATCAATAAAAATTTAGAAATTATTAATTCATCCATGCTATACTGATAAAAAGTAATTATGAATGTTTGAGGTGTAATACATGAGAGTAAAGTGTGTGCTTTGTGAAAAAATAGATCAGCTCGATGATGATACCCTTGAAGCCAAGAGACTGAGAAATAGGCCAATCCATACATATATGTGCAAGGAATGCCATGAGCGGATCACCAAAAAAACGAATGAACGCATAGCAACCGGAAACTTCAAGCTATACAGGCCGATCCGGGTAGAGGAAGATTTTTAGAATTTCATTTCTTTAGATAATAGTGATGATTAGATGACTCCTCTCCAGGATGCCCGCTTGATGCTTGGCGGGCAATGAGCCCGCCCGGTGTCACAAAACACCTTCCGAACTGATTCTTTTCATGCTATCACACGGATGTAAAGATATTAGTAAATGCGATGTAAATTAGTTATCGAGTCACCATCAGCTTCTCCTTGAATTTCTTTCGCTCCTCAACACAATCTACAAACCTTCCCTCCAAACATTCATTCAAGTATTCTTTTTTTTCTTCCTTTGAAATTCTCAGCGATTTGATGCATTCCCTGCACTCCTGAAGAAACCTTACATATTGATCATAATTTTCACCATATATGTCGGATAAATCATCCCTGATTTTCATTGCAAGTGAGGGACTGGCACCTCCTGTCGATACTGATAGCAGTAGACTGCCCCTCTGCAATGTAGCCGGGACATGAAAATTACCATCTTCAGGTGATGATGCGACATTAACGAGTTTATTCTCACCAGCATGCCTCACAATATCCCTATTCACCCTGTTATCATTTGTCGCAGCGATAATCAGAAACGCATCCGCAAAATCTTCTTTCACGACCTTATTTTTCACCCATCTGATCTTATTTTCCAAATAAAGACTTTCAATCCCATTAACTGCCTCCGGACTGACGACAGTTACGAATGCGCCAGCTTTCAAAAGACGTTTGATCTTTCGAAGTGCAACTTCACCTCCTCCCGCCACTAATACCTTTTTGTTTGTAAGATCAAGTGTGATTGGATACATAGTATGCTCCTCCCTTGCAGAAACAAAATGACGGATCCTTCATAGCTTCCATTATTCGGGAATGAAGAACCATTTCCAATATGAAATGATATCCCAGTGGTTCACAAAGGATGATATCCTGCCCTGTCATTTTCCGCTGATGCTGGATGCTTTTTTTCATCCCATTCAGCAATAATCCTGAAAACAGCAAATAGGGGATGATGATGATTTGCTTCCGCCCCCACCCTGCCAGCATTAAACTTTCTTCAAATGATGGCTCTGCGGCAGTAAGGAAACATGTTTGGACGTTTGAAACTGGAAAATCCCCACATAATTGAATGGCAATGGAATGGAGGTCCCTTTTTACATCAGGATCTCTGCTCCCCCTTCCTACCAGCAAAACAACAGCATCTCCCATGATAGATGTCGATTGCTTCATGCGTTCCCATAATAGAGTCGAAATGGCAGGATGAACACCAAATGGCCTTCCGTATGAAATTTGGATATGTGGATATTTTTCTGATATAAAGGAAAGCTTTTCAGGAATATCCACTTTGGCATGAACGGCAGCCAAAAGCAGGACAGGTATGACCGTCACCTTTTTTGCCCCTTTTCGGATGCACATTTCGAAACCGTCTTCTATGCTTGGCGATGCCAATTCCAAAAAACATATTTCCTTAATTGGCACATCAATTTTACGGAGGCATCGCTCGGCAAAAAACAATGCTTCATCCCTTCCTTGTTTCAAACGTGTTCCATGACAGATGAGGAGGACTGCTTCCATTTTATAACGCCTCACTTAACTCGTTGTTTGCCCTGTGTAATGCTTCTTTTTTAAACCAATTCAGCCGGCTTCCTAAATTCACCGTGTCGCCGATAATGATCATGCTTGGATTTTCGATGCCCTCATTTTGAACAATGTCCACAATCGTCCCCAACGTGCCAATCGCCGTCCGCTGAATTTCGGTCGTTCCCCAATGTATGAGGGCTACCGGGGTATGAATGCTTTTTCCATACTCCTGCAGCTTCGAGCAAATATAAGACAGGTTTCCCACTCCCATATAAATTGCGAGCGTGTCGATTCCTTTAGCGAGATTTCCCCATTTTATTTCCTCCGTTTCCCCCTTTTTTAGATGCCCAGTCACTATGGCAAAACTTGAACTCAATTCGCGGTGTGTCACAGGAATCCCTGCATAAGCTGGAGCTGCGATCCCAGCTGTTATCCCGGGAACGACTTCAAATTCTATCTGATTATTCACCAGGGCTTCCGCTTCTTCTCCTCCACGGCCAAATACAAATGGATCACCGCCTTTTAATCGAGTGACCACCCTTCCCTTCTTCGCATGCTTCACAAGGAAATGATTGATCGTTTCCTGCTTCATCGTATGGAAATCCGGCAGTTTTCCACAATAGATTAAGTCTGCATCCGGCTTCGCATGATTCAAAAGTTCTTTATTGATGAGCCGGTCATACAAAATAACCTCTGCTTCCTTTATACAGCGCAGACCTTTTACAGTAATAAGATCGGGATCCCCCGGCCCTGCTCCAACGAGATATACTTTTCCCATTTCCTCCACCTTCTTTCCTATATTTTTGCCGCCGATCCACCTGCATAGAGGACAAACCCATTCCCTCTTCGAATTTTTTTCTTTTCATACAGTGTAATATCATTGATTTCAGGCATTTTCAGAAAATATTTCTCCAGCTCCACTTCTACAAGTTCAAATGCCTGTTGATCGGTTGATGCTGCGATGACCACATCAATGATTTCATTGTCCGTTGTGACCTCGAATCGATACAAGTCCATTCAAACCCCTCCTATTCCATCAAGAAACGCGTTCATTGACTTTTGCAGATATTTCATCCAACTGTTCCTGCAAAGCCTCAAGACCCATTCTTTCAACAAATTCAAAAAATGTTTCTTCAAGGTGTTTGTTTTCTTTGAAATAGGTCAGAAACCCTTTCAATACTGGAGCCAAAAGACTTCCCTCAATTTTCCCCTTCAGCTTTTCATTAAATTTCCCGCCATTATTCAACGTACCGCCGACATAGATTTCAAAAGCTTCAACCATTTTTTTATCCTTTGTTTTCATTTTTATTCCTTGGAGCCCAATATCGGCAATTTGACGTTGACCGCATGAATTGGGGCATCCCACCATATGCAATCGGACCGGTACATCGAGAAGGACTTCTTCATCAAGATATTCTGCTATCCTCCTCATCCGCTCCTTCGTCTCCACAAGAGCTAAGTTGCAATATTCAATTCCTGTGCAGGAGACAGAATAGCCAATGAAAGACCTTGGTCGGACTGTGATTCGTTCAAAGATCTTCTCCTCCAGCATTTTTTCTGCTTTCTCGGAAGGAATATTAGGGATGATTAAATTTTGAGAGTTGCACGTCCGGATTTCCCCATTCCCATATTCTTTAGATATGCGCGCCAGTTCCAGCACTTCATCAGCAGCCAGCCGCCCGACCGGTACATTGAACCCGACATAGCTCAATCCTGCTTGTTTTTGGGGGTGTACACCATAGAAGTAGCCCGCATTCCACGCTTTGGAAACATCTATTCCTTTGGCCAGGAGCGGACCTGTATATTCTTCGATTTTTTCCTTGAATCTTTCCGCTCCCCAATCTGCCATTAGGAACTTCAGCCTTGCCAAATGCCGCTTTTCGCGATAGCCGTAATCTCTAAAAATGGTAGTGATTGCAACTGAGATGTTTCTGACTTGTGCAGGGAGTACGAAAGCATCGATCGTCTCTGCAAGATATGGCCGTGCCGACAATCCTCCGCCTATTTTAATATGAAAGCCTTTTGTTTCCTCCCCCTCGATCACTTTCACTGCGGGTGTAAATGATACACAATTGATTTCTGCATTCGCAGCATTATGGAGGTTTGTGCTGATGGACATTTTATATTTCCTAGGCAGGTTCGAGAAATCTTCATTATGCTGAAAGAAATCAAATACTTCTTTGACGATTGGAGATGTATCGAATAATTCATTTGGATCGATACCTGCCAACGGATTCCCGACAATATTCCTTGTAATATCACCACATGCTCCTGCACTCGACAATCCGACTGAATGAAGACGATTAAATATATCGGGTATTTGTTCGATTTCCAGCCAGTGAAACTGAATTGCCTGCCGTGTCGTAATGTCGAATACGCCTCTTCCATAATCCTTGCTGATTCCTGCCAACACTTCTGCCTGTTCATGTGTCAAGATGCCTGATGGAACATTCACTCTCATCATGAAGAAACCATCTTCTTTAGGCCGTTGAAGGTAAAGCCCCGCCCATTTAAAACTGTCCCACTCTTCTTTTGGGATAGAGGAAAAGCCGTATTTAGCGTAATTCGGAATGTCATTGAATATTTCAAGACCATCCTTCTCCAATTTTTTCTTTTCCGTTTTATTTAACTTCTCATTTCCTGCCCATTTTTTTTCATAACTCATGGCTGCATCCTCCTCTATAGGAATTTCTTCTGCTTCAATAGTGCAATGACAGCACCTGCACTGTCCCGGAGTGATAACTGGTCCGTTTTAATGACTAAATCCGGATTCAAAGGCACTTCATACGGGGAGTCAATTCCTGTGAACTGTGGAATCTCTCCATTTCTTGCTTTTTGATAAAGGCCTTTTGGATCCCTTTCCTCACATTCTTTAAGGGGACAATCCACGAATACCTCCAAAAACTCATTGTCATCCAATAATTCTTTTGCCTTTCGACGATCCTGGATGAATGGGGAGATAAAGGCGGTTAACACCACTGTCCCGCTATCGACGAATAATTTAGATACCTCGGCAATCCTCCGAATATTTTCTTTTCGGTCTTCGTCTGAAAATGAAAGGTCCCGATTCAATCCATGTCTAATGTTGTCCCCATCCAAAATGTAATGGTTAATCCCCTTTTCAAATAATTGTGCAGCAACAGCATTTGCCAAGGTTGATTTCCCGGAACCAGATAATCCGGTGAACCACAATACAAAACTATGATGATGGTTCTTTTTCCTTCTTTGTTCTTTCGTGATTGCTGTTTGATGCCAAGCTATATTTGAATCCATATGGACCTCCTTATGCGGATGCTGAATTTTGGCTCAAGCCTTTGATCAATACCTCCACAACTTCTTTTCTGCTAAACGTAGCGGGAGGCAGTTCGCCATTGCGCAACATTTCCCTTACCTTCGTTCCCGATAAAATGACGTGTTCCCCTTCATCGTGGGGACATGTCTTGGAAGAGGCCATGCCTTCACATTTCAAGCAATAGAAACTATGTTCAAAAAACTTAGGAACAATCCCCAATTCTTCAACAGTGAATTGGGAAAAAATTCTTTGGGAATCATACGTTCCATAATAATTGCCGACCCCTGCATGATCCCTGCCGACAATGAAATGGGTGCACCCGTAGTTTTTGCGAACTAACGCATGAAAAATTGCTTCCCTTGGACCTGCATACCTCATGGCTGCAGGGAAAACCGCCAGGAATACACGATTACCCGGATAATAATTTTCCAACAGAGCCTGGTAGCTTTCCATCCTGACATCGGCAGGTATATCATCCGCTTTCGTTTCTCCTACCAATGGATTCAAAAAGAGTCCATCGACTGTTTCTAGAGCGGCTTTTTGAATGTATTCATGAGCCCTGTGCACAGGGTTCCTCGTCTGAAATCCTACAATGGTCTTCCAGCCCGACTGTTTGAAAATCCTGCGGGTATCTTTCGGGTCATAATGAAAATCGGCAAAGCCTTTTTCCGGCCGCCTTATCATCGTAATTTCCCCGCCAACGCATCTGTCTGGGCGGCTGAACAATTTATTCACTCCAGGATGTGCGGGATCCTTTGTACCGTAAACCAGCTCTGCTTCGATCTGTTTATCAGGGCTATAGATATCTTCCACCTTTATAATTCCGTATGTTTTCCCTTCAAAAGTCAATTTTGCCTCCTCGCCAATGCTGAGTGTTGAAACGATCTCATCAGGAATGAGCAAAGTAATGGGGATGCTCCATACAATGCCATTCGCAAGACGGATGCTCTCCACGACTGATTGATAATCCTGTTGTTTCAAAAACCCGGTCAAAGGACTATAAGCACCTATTGCAATCAGCTCCAAATCACTCAATGCAATTGCATCCATCGGAATTTCCTTTTCAAGACTTTCATATCCTGCCTGTCGATCAAATCTATTTATCAATGTTCCTCCATGTGCTGGTATTGTCATGTTCATTTTCTCCTCCTATTTATTGATCTTGATGCAGCCCGCATTCCAATTTTCCTTGTCCTGACCAGCGGCCGGACCTTAAATCATTTGGATTAATTGCCTGCCTTGTACATGGCTGGCAGCCAATGCTGGGGAATCCTTGGTCATGAAGCTTGTTATACGGGAGATCATGCCGATGAGCATACCTCCATACCTCTTTCCAAGTCCAATGTATCAACGGGCATACCTTAACTGAGTGAAAACGATTATCCTTGTTGACGAATTGAACATTCTTTCTTGTAGGCGATTGTTCCCTCCTTAATCCTGAAAGCCAGGCTTTCGTTCCATTAAGCTCTTCCTCAAGGGGTTGGACTTTTCTCAGCTGGCAGCACAAGTTAGGGTCCTTTTTCCAAAGTTCATCGCCATGCTTCCTTGCCTGCTCTTCCAATGTAAGTGAAGGAGTTTTCATCAAAATCCTCAGTGACGGATATCGTTCTCTTACTTGATCGATCACATCATATGTTTCCTGAAAATGCAGATCCGTGTCCAAAAACACAACATCTGCATTTGGCTTGACCTGCGAAATCAGATCAAGGAGTACCAAGCCTTCAATGCCGAAGCTGCACGCATAAACCAATTCTTCTCCATATTCCCCGTATGCCCATCCCAGGACTTCCAGAGCTCCTTTCGTATCGCTCTCCGGGTGGAATTCAGACGGCGGATCATTCCATGTGTCAAAGGTCAACACAGCGTTTCACTCCCTTTCATATAGTCCTTTTCTTTAGGATCTTTTCTTGAAGTTTGTTGTTATTTATCTTCGTTTTTATCCGGTTGATTTCCACGGCAGGTGCTTGCCTGAAAGAAAAGAAAAAAGGCAGCCTTCATCGAACGATACGCAAGTATCTTCCGATAAAAGCCGCCTCTAGTTGTCTAGTCAGCGATTTATCTAAATCTTACTTTCTCATGTTTCTCCAACTGTATAACCCTTCCATCTTGGACAATCAGCGTAATCGATCCAAACCGGACTGTTTTAAGCATTTCTTTCAGCTTATTCATAATTTCATCTTCACTTTTTTCTTCAAGCATATTAATTCCTCCCTTTTTAAACAGATGTTGGCGAATCAGGGCAATAAAAAATCTTTCCATTTCGGAAAGATTGTAGTAATAAACTTATTACCTTATCTTTCAAAATGTAGATACATTCTGCTGGAGTTAGCACCTTACTGTTGTCAGCAGGTTGCCGGGTTTCATCGGGCCAGTTCCCTTAACCACTCTTGATAAGTTTTTTTAATTTTTTAAATCATAACACAAATCACAAAAAATTCAACCCTAGTTTTTTTATCGGATTACTTTTTTAATAAAAATTGATTTTCTCGGCTGGACGATCGGCAGGCGGTGAGCCTTTTCATATTTTTATCCTATGAATTGAAAAAATCTTTATTCCTAGTTGACACGTAGGATTACTATTGCATATAGTTATTACTAAATTTAATTGAAAAAGTCTGCTGATCGGAAAACCGAAGGCCCCTTGTGATTTTGCAAGGGCTTTCGGTTTTTTTGATTTTTTTAAGTTTGCAACAAATGATCAATGATTGATATCCATGGAGGGTCGGTGGGTCACCGGCGCCTCGCACCTTCCGCTCCAATCGACCATCATGATTTTTTACAAAAAATGTTAACAAGAAACAATTTTAAGTTCAATGATTCAGGAGGAGAATTTAAACAATGAAAAAACTACTCATTTTGGCTTTCATAGGATTAATGGCGCAGTTGATCGATGGTTCATTGGGCATGGCATATGGGCTGACATCCACTTCCTTATTGCTCGCATTCGGCATGGCTCCGGCAGTAGTATCTGCTTCAGTCCATCTGGCAGAAGTCGTGACGACTGCAGTGTCAGGAGTGTCGCATATTAAATTCGGAAACGTGGATAAGAATGTTGTTCGCCAATTAATCTTCCCCGGATCGGTCGGGGCATTTCTCGGAGCTTGCTTATTAAGCCGTCTGCCGGGAGAATTGGTTAAGCCCTACATCTCCATCTTTCTCTTACTATTGGGTATATACATCATCATGCGCTTTCTTTTAGATCATTCGAAGCAAGGACGAACAGAATCTAAACCATATACAAAAAAACAACTCATTCCATTAGGTTTTTTTGCTGGCTTATTGGATGCTACAGGCGGAGGGGGATGGGGACCTGTCGCGACTCCCATCTTATTGGCCAAAAAAGGGGCAGATTCCCGGAAAGTGATTGGATCGGTGGACACAAGTGAATTTGCGATCGCATCATCGGCTACACTTGGCTTCATTCTTTCTTTGGGATGGGAGAGCGTAAATTGGACATGGGTAATTGCTTTGATGGCAGGGGGAATTGTTGCTGCACCAATTGCCGCATGGCTCGTAAGGATCATTCCTTCACATATAATGGGTATTTTAGTCGGTGGACTGATCATCATGACCAATGCGCATACACTTCTAACTGCCGGAAATTCTCTTTCAGGCACCACTATTCAGACAGTGAATATCATTCTCTTTTTTGTTTGGGGCATCGCATTCATCCATATGTTGAGGAAGAGGAAGAAAGCCAATAAAAGAACATTGAATGCTTGAAAAAAATTAAAAGGCAGCCGCGTTTTGCGGCTGCCTTTTAACATTCGGTTATCTTTATGCTGCTATGCATACCTTTCAGGATATTCTTCCATTTGCTGAAGCATGCACGAGATCAATTCTTTTGGAAAACGATAGTTTTTAATCGAATTTCCAATGCTGCAATGAGCGATTATTTCATGTTCTTTTTCTTCGATGGTCCAATCAGGAATATTGAATTCCTTCATGAGCATGTCCGAAAAGAAATCCAGGGTCGTCTTAGCTGCAGTATCCTCCGGCCGTGCCCTCGAAACATAATAAATGGTTAGATAATTATATAACGCATCTTGGATTGATGGCACGCTTGCACCTCTCCGTTTCTATTTCGATTGCTCCGCTTCCATTTTCTTTTGGTTATGAAGTCGGATTTTATAAATAATCAAAATCAGGGACGCCACGACAAGCCCTTCCCCTACCGGTAGGAAAATGCCCAGGAAGGTCAATAAAGTACAACCTAATATTAAAAATATATAAACCATAATCGATTTTAGAACAGGAAGTTTTTTCGCAAAGCCAAGTTTATACACTAAGATGGATAGACCGATAAACGTAAGATATAACAGCCACATACCTACCTCAGGGTTTTCATCAACCTTATACAAGGATGCGAAGAAGGAAAGGTGTTCAGTTACATTCACGTCGATCCCCCCTTTTTTAATTAGTTCGTTTCAGCGTATTTCTTCTTTTTAGCAGCTCTTTCACGTTCATTTTTATCCAAGATTTTTTTGCGAAGGCGAATGGATTCAGGAGTTACTTCACAATATTCGTCGTCATTCAAGTACTCCAACGCTTCTTCCAATGTCATGATTCTTGGTTTTTTCATCGTGGTTGTTTGGTCTTTTGTTGCTGAACGAACGTTTGTCGCTTGTTTCATTTTTGTGATATTGACCGTTAAATCATTTTCACGAGTATGTTCCCCGACAACCATGCCTTCATAGATTTCTGTACCAGGTTCAACAAAAATGACACCACGGTCTTCAACTTGCATGATCCCGTACTGAGAAGCTTTGCCTGTTTCCATAGATACAAGCACACCTTCACGTCGTCCTCCGACTCTTCCAGTGGCCATAGGCTGATAGCTGTCAAATGTATGGTTGATGATTCCGTAGCCCCTTGTCAATGTGAGGAACTCCGTTGTGTAGCCAATCAGGCCACGGGCAGGAACCATGAATATCAAACGAACTTGACCGTTGCCATTATTGATCATATCAAGCATTTCACCTTTTCGGATCCCGATTGATTCAATGACACCGCCTGTATATTCCTCAGGCACATCGATTTGTACCCTTTCAACCGGTTCACAGCGCACACCGTCAATTTCCCTTACAATGACTTCCGGCTTTGAAACTTGAAGTTCAAACCCTTCACGGCGCATGTTTTCAATAAGGATTGAAAGATGAAGCTCTCCACGTCCAGATACGATCCAAGCATCAGGGGAATCTGTGTTTTCAACCTTTAAACTAACGTCTGTTTGAAGCTGTGCTTCCAATCGTTCTTCAATTTTCCTTGCTGTGACATATTTCCCTTCACGTCCTGCAAATGGACTGTTGTTGACAAGGAAGGTCATTTGAAGTGTAGGTTCGTCGATACGCAATACCGGAAGCGGCTCTTGGTGTTCAACAGGACATACTGTTTCACCGACATTGATGTCTTCCATTCCGGAAACTGCAATCAAGTCACCGGCATGGGCTTCTTGGATTTCCAGACGTTTCAACCCAAAGAAACCGAAAATTTTTGTTACCCGGAATTGTTTGATTGTGCCGTCAAGTTTCATCAATGCGACTTGTTGTCCGACTTTCATCGTACCTCGGAAAACACGGCCGATCCCAATTCTTCCGACATAGTCATTGTAATCCAGCAATGCGACTTGGAATTGCAATGGCTCTTCCTTGTTATCGATTGGAGCAGGAACATGCTCAACAATCGCTTCAAATAAAGATTCCATGTTTTCATCTTGTTTTTCAGGGTCTGTACTGGCCGTACCGTTGATCCCTGATGCATAAATAACTGGGAATTCCAGCTGTTCATCATTGGCATCCAATTCGATGAATAATTCCAATACTTCGTCCACTACTTCTTCCGGCCTAGCAAAATCACGGTCAATTTTATTGACTACGACGATTGGTCGTAGATTTTGCTCCAAAGCTTTTTTCAATACAAAACGAGTTTGTGGCATACAGCCTTCATACGCGTCAACGACCAATAGAACACCATCAACCATTTTCATGATCCGTTCTACTTCGCCTCCAAAGTCGGCATGTCCCGGCGTATCCATGATATTAATTCGCTTCTCTTTATATTGAACGGCCGTATTCTTTGCCAAGATCGTGATTCCGCGCTCTCTTTCAAGATCATTGGAATCCATTGCACGCTCTTCTACATGTTCATTTGAACGGAATGTACCAGATTGTTTAAGCAATTGATCCACAAGCGTTGTTTTTCCATGGTCAACGTGGGCAATGATGGCAATGTTACGGATGTCTTCTCTTAATTTCAATTATGTTCACTCCTGCCTTTTAGCATCCATTGTTTCTTTAACTAGCTCATTATATCATAGTAGCTAGAAATGTCTAATAAGATTATGTACAATAGTTCATGGGAGGCGAAATGTCATGAAAGATATCAAATGGATTTTTGTCTTATATTCTATCTTGGCTGCATCAGCCATCATGGGAATTGGCGTAGCCATCGGGGAACGTAGCATAATCGGCGTCTTAGTTTGCATCGTTCTCCTAATCGTGATCATGGGTATTGGTTTCAAAAAGAAAAAACAAATGCGAGAACAAGGTAAATTATAAAAAGAAAAGCAAAGCCGGCTTGCCCAGAGGCGAAGAGATAAGGATCAAAGGCTAAGTTCGCCACATCATGTGGCGACGCCTTTGCTATTACATCCTGTACGTCGGAGATAAAGGAATCACGAAGAGCGCAGCGATTCGATGATGAATTATCGTAGACACAGGAAAGGAAATCTCACAGCCTCTAGCCGGTGGAGCTGGACAAAAGAAAAGCGAAGCCGCCATGCTTAGAGGCGTATAGACAGGAGAAATTGCAGTTCAATTTTTCCTTGGCCTGAAGCACTGCGAGATAAAGGGACCACGATCGGGGAAATCGGTTGTGGTTCTTTTATTTTCGCTCTTTTCGTAAAGTTTGTTGCTATTCATTAAAGGTTGTGAAAGGCTGATTTCCACTGTGGGGTCTCACCTGGCCCGCTGATCCCTCCGGGGTCTCGCACCTTCCGCTCCAATCAACAACATATGATGAGTTATTTGAAAAAAATTGCTGAAAACAACAATCTTTGAGAAATGAGCCTTTCGTAAAGATTGCAGATTTCAACGCGCAAATAGATGTTTAGCGCGTTGAAATATAGGATTCCGGCTCTATTCTCACTTATTAGGCAAATAAAATTGAATTGACAATCCTATTTTAGTCGTTAAAGCAACAAAGGTTGTGCAGGATTGTTTTTCGCCCCTACGCTAAGCACCGCAGCTTTCCAAATGCCCCGCTGTTCCCTCCTGAGTCTACGACTTTCACTTCAATCAACAAACTGGACATCAAAGTTTAATATTTCCATTTTTTTATAAACCCTACAAAAAAAATCACCTGAAAAGGACCAAGTCCTTTTCGGGTGATTTGCAATATCTCAATTCACAATGACTTGACAAGGATCAAAAACTGTTGTTTTTCTTCACTTTCAACCTTGAACTGTTCGAAGCCGCACCGGCTCAAAAAATCTACCCACGTATACTGCTCAATCGGAACACCCGCAAAAATAGCTTTATGCCCATTAGCTTTGAGTTCCTCGCCTAATATCGTGATTACTTCTTCACCTACCCCTTCCATACGACGGGAAGGCTTTACGATAAGAGTCCCAAGCCAGGGTTTTCCATTCGAAGGCGCAGTCTCCATGTGGTACGTGATGGCTACAGGTTCTGTTCTTCTCGGCTCAAACCATGTCAGCCATTTCCCTGGCATTTCTTCATGCCTCTTTGTGTATGTCAATACACTTTCATTTTTCATTTCGATCGTTTTCCACTCCAAGGAGGTTTCAATCCAATCTGAAAAATGAACTTCATCTTCTTTTTCAAAATGACGAGACGATATTCTATTTTCCATTTTTAATGTATTTCTCGATAATCTCTTGATGAAGCCCAGGCTTAGAAGCGAACATCGGACTTTTGTTTATCATATCCAATTCGTTTCCGTATAAATCAGTCACTTTCCCGCCTAATTCTTCAACTAAAACCTTTCCACCTGCAAAATCCCACGGTGAAAGCCGCATCGTAATATAGGCATCAAGCCTTCCTGTTGCTACATACGCAAGTTCTAATGCAGCTGAGCCGTATGATCGGGTTCCCCTGACATCTTTTACAAGCGGAGTGAAAGTCTGATGGTCGATGCGTTTGTTCGGGGTGACCCAGGTTGCATTCAGAGATACTATTGCTTTATCAACCGAAACTTCTTCCAACTTCGGCAGTTTGGCTTCATTCAAATATGCCCCTTCACCAGACTTCGCATGATAAAGCTCATCCAACACAACATCATAAATGTATCCGAGCTTACCTATCCCGTCTTCATAAACCCCAATAGAAATGGCGAAGTTGCGCTGTTGATGAACAAAATTCATTGTTCCGTCAATCGGATCAATGATCCAAACAACACCTTTGAGGTTTTCAATGACATCGCCGAACCCCTCTTCACCGAATACACGATGTTCTGGATACGATTCCTTTATTTTACAGATGAAATACTGCTCAGTCTCTTTATCGATGTTCGTAACTAAATCGTTTGCATTCGACTTTGTCTGTACATTAAGTTTGCCAGTAAAGGATTCCTTGATCCTATCCCCTGCTTCTTTAAGCCATTCCTTTGCATATGTATCGATTTCAATCCAATTTGTCATGCTTTATTCCTCCCTTTTGGGATATCAATTGACATTTAAAATGTATAATTTAGATTATCGGAAAAATACTCTATCTTCAAGTTTAAGCGATTGACATGAATTGCATTCTTTCGATTGCATATAAAAACGGATTCCATTCAAAGGTACAGGAATCCGTTGACTATGCTTTTAGATCACTCAAAATCATCTTTCGTTTTGTTCCTTTCACTGACTATAATGCTCTTAATCTTACAAGCTCTTCGCGGATTTTTTCGAGTTTCTTTTTTGTATTGGTTTGTTTCTCTTCATTTTTTTCTTGGATGGCTTCAAAAAGGACAGCCAATTCATAATCCATCTCTAAGCGGAGCACTGCCAACCTTTGCTGGTCATAATCTTTCTTTCTTGACGAATTCATTACTTGTTTCATTTGTTAACACCCCTTCCAAAGTATTCATCAAAGGTTCAAAATTTTCAGTTATTAGTTAGTACTATACTATGTGTGAGGTCATTATCGTGCAACAAAATTGTGTGTTAACCTATTTGTCTTTCTCGCCATCATTCGACAAATTCTTTTTGGTTCCTTTTTATTTATGGTACAATTATGACACTATTTTCAGCATAGGCGGTGCAATTTATGACTTTTAATGGATTTACCAATGAAGATTTTGAAGTTTTTTCTATAGATGGTCTCGATGCGCGGATGGAAGCCTTGAAAAGTATGGTTCGTCCTAAATTAGAAAGCCTTGGAGAACATTTTTCCCCGACATTAAGTTCCTTGTGCGGCGTCGAAATGCATTACCATGTTGCCAAACATGCACGTCGGACAAAGAACCCTCCTAATGATACTTGGGTTTCCTTTGCAAATAACCGCAGAGGATATAAAATGCTTCCGCACTTTCAAATAGGATTATGGTCCACCCATGTCTTTGTATGGTTTGCTGTTATTTATGAAGCGCCTCATAAAGCCGAAATCGGTAAAAAATTTGCCTCTAATGTCCAAAAGATCGAAAAGAAAATTCCTAATCATTTCGTTTGGTCAAAGGATCATACTAAGCCAGATGCAATTCCTATGTCCGGCTTATCTGAAGATGAGCTTCTACAACTTTTCCAGCGCCTGCAAGATGTTAAAAAGGCGGAGCTTTTATGCGGAATCCATATACCGAAAGCTCAAGCAATAAAAATGAGCGGCAAGGAATTCATTGAAAAAGTCGATGATGCTTTTGCTCATTTAATACCCTTATATAAGCTTTCATAAACATAAGGATACCTGCTGCACCAAGGCATTCAACAACCAGGATGAAGTTGATGAAAATAACGGAAGGCTGTCAGATGACAAAAAAGCCATGATTCATAAATTGATGGAGAAAGTAGTAGAACCTTTCCTCCATTTTATGAATCATGGCATCATTTGGACAGCCTTTTTTTGCGTCTTACATCTTAATCAAACTGCCTTTTTCCTGTTCCTTTGTTTTTTTCACGACATGATAGCTTGAATAGCCGCTGGATTGTTCAAATTCTTTGCATAGCTGTTTTTCCTCAGACTTGCTTGGTACGATTTCCTTGAATCTTCGATAGGTCGACATGACATCGTCCCGAGAAACACCCTTCTCATATGCTTTTTCAATCGTTTCAAAGAATTTGATGACGTCAATGACTTCATCTGTCGTCCAATCATAAGAAAACGGATATTGATATTCCATTGTTTACACCTTCTTTTGTTTGTCTTTGCTTCTATTAGCCTCTTTTCGTCAAGTTTGTTGCTATTCATTAAAGGTTTGTAGTTGGTTTCCGCTACAGGATGCTCGCTTTCCAAGTGGCCACACAGGAAGTGAGGTCGTTCGATGTTGGCACACGACGTGCCGTATTTAATCGAACATCCGCCTTACCTCTCCTCGCTTCGCTGCGGGGTCTCATCTTGTCTAGCTCCAGGGCTTAGGGGCTCGAGGTCATAAGCCCTGCAGCTTTTCCAACTGGCCTGCTGTTCCCTCCGGAGTTTCGCACTTTCCGCTCCAATCAACATCAAATGATGAGATATTTGAAAGAAAAACTGTAAAAACAACACTCTTTGAGAAAAGAGCCTATCCATAAAAGGTTGAGCCCTCTGGAGCCTCGCACCTTTCAATCTTCAACAGGCACTATTTTATTACTTAGTTTGACCATTTTCCACGAATTTCTTCCGCTTGGCCCATGATTCTTGTAAATAACTCTTCAACACTCGGAGAATCCGAGATGAGTCCGATTACTTGACCTGCCCAAGCGAACCCCTCGTCGACTTTTCCTTCATATATGTATTTCCTATTCGCTTGCCCGCTGATATAGTCTTTTAACGCTTCATACGTACCGTTGGATTTTTCAATTTCGATGATCTTGTCTGTCCATGAATTTGTAATGGCCCTCGCCGGTGTTCCGAGTGACCGTTTAATGACTACGGTATCATTTTCACTTCCATTGATCAATGCTTGTTTATAAACTTCGGAAGCCGACACACACTCCTTTGTGGCAATGAATCTTGTACCCATTTCAATTCCCTCTGCACCCAAGCTCAAGGCAGCCATCAACCCCCTGCCATCGCCAATCCCGCCTGAAGCTATGACAGGGATGTCGACGGAATCCACAACTTGGGGGATCAGGACGAATGTACCTGTGTCATTCTTCCCGAGATGACCTCCACCTTCCTGCCCGACAACCATGACTGCGTCAGCACCTAATTCTTCCGCTTTTTGAGCTTGTCTTTTCGCTGCTACCAATACTAATTTTTTCACGTCTACACCCTTTAGCTGTTCAAATATTGGTGCAGGATTCCCTCCAGTCATTGAAATGACCGGAACCTTTTCTTCAATGGCGACATTCAAATAATCGGAAAATGGCCTTCCATGCTGCCCGATTGCAAAATTCACTCCAAAAGGTTTTTCAGTCTTTTCTCTGACCTTGTTTATTTCGTCTCTCAGTAGTTCGGGATCTCCCAGGGACATCGCAGTGATTTGTCCAAGCCCCCCCGCATTGGAAACAGCAGCAGCCAATTCAGAATAAGCCAAATAGGCTAATCCGCCTTGAATGATGGGGTATTCGATATTCAATAAATCTGTGATTCTAGTTTTCCATTTCATATCAAACATCTCCTTGCATGTAATTTTGCTTTAACATCCTTAAAAAAATTCATCTTTCAAAATGGGCGAATGACACTATGCAAAGTATTCGATTAGTGCTATAATTCATTTGTTTTATGTACAGATTAGCTATTAAAGCCATGGAGTGCTGTTCACTCCTTCCAAGGCATGATATATAGAACAAAGTCGAAATACTATTTATAAAGAGGTGTAGTATGAATTGTCACAAAATGAAACCCCCTTATTCACAGGTCTGATTAAGCACGCTGAAAAAAATCCTGTACAATTTCATATTCCAGGCCATAAAAAAGGCAATGGTATAGATCCTGATTTTCGAAGCTTCATAGGGGATAACGCGTTATCCATTGATTTGATCAATATTGGCCCGCTTGATGACCTACATCAGCCAAAAGGAATGATCAAAGAAGCACAGGATCTTGCTGCAGAAGCATTTGGCGCCGACCATACATTCTTCTCCGTTCAAGGAACGAGCGGTGCAATCATGACAATGGTAATGGCGGTTTGCGGACCCGGCGATAAAATCATTGTACCACGAAATGTGCACAAATCTGTTATGTCAGCCATCGTATTTTCAGGGGCGATCCCTGTTTTCATCCATCCCGACATTGATCCTGAACTTGGGATTTCCCACGGAATCACCATTGATTCAGTTGAAAAGGCATTAGAGCAGCACCCAGATGCAAAAGGCATATTAGTGATTAATCCTACCTATTTCGGAATCGCAGCAGACTTAAAGAAAATCGTGGAGCTTGCCCACTCTTATGATATTCCGGTTTTGGTCGATGAAGCACATGGGGTCCACATCCATTTCCATGATGAACTTCCATTGTCAGCTATGCAGGCCGGTGCTGATCTCGCTGCCACCAGTGTCCATAAATTGGGGGGGTCACTGACGCAAAGCTCTATCTTGAATATGAAAGAGGGACTGGTGTCTGCAAAGCGCGTACAAACGATCCTGAGCATGCTGACGACTACTTCAACTTCATACTTGCTCCTCGCTTCTCTTGACGTGGCAAGGAGGCGCCTTGCTACTGAAGGAAAAGAACTGATTGATAAGACAATTTCTCTCGCGCAGTCATTAAGGAAAAAGATCAATGAAATCGACAGCCTTTATTGTGTAGGAGAAGAAATCCTGGGAACGAAAGCAACGTTTGATTACGATCCAACTAAATTGATCATATCTGTAAAAGAATTGGGCATCACTGGATATGACGCAGAAAAATGGTTGAGAGAAACGCATAACATCGAAGTTGAACTGTCCGATTTATATAATATCCTTTGCATCATCACACCAGGTGATACAGAAGCAGAAGGAACCGTTTTGGTCGAGGCTTTGCACGAACTATCCGATAAAGTAAAAGACCTTTCAAGAGATATCAGTGTTGAAGTCCTTCTCCCGGATATTCCTGTTCTGGCTGTCACACCAAGGGATGCTTTCTACGCAGAAACGGAAGTTGTACCGATTCATGAATCCATCGGCAGAACGATTGCTGAATTCATCATGGTATACCCTCCGGGAATCCCGATTTTTATTCCTGGTGAAATCATTACAGAAGATAATGTCACATATATTGAAAAAAATATTGAAGTCGGACTCCCTGTACAAGGGCCCGAAGATTTCGATTTGAAATATTTGCGCGTCATAAAAGAATATAAGGCCATTAAGTAAACGAAAGACCTGGGGAAATCCCCAGGTCTTCTGTTTATATTTACACATATACCCCTTATTCGCACAATGATTATTTTTCCTCTAATTTTGGCTGCTGTCCTTCACAATGACAACACTTCTTTGAATATAAAACGGACACTTTCTCATCTTCGAAGTGATCAACCGTACTGTTGCAGCATTGGCAAACAATTGTACCCATTCATCAGCTCTCCTTTTTGTAAGCGTTTTATTATCCTTGAATATATAATAATATAACACATTTAGGATTTCAATAGTAAATTGTATGACATATTAATATTTTTTGTGATCATTTTACTCATATTTCCTTGCCCAATCTCATATAATGGCTATTATTATATGGGACAAGGTGGTAAAAAGATATGAATGAAGCGAAGATTATCATTGAGCAAAAATTTCCTTCTTCGACACTCAATAAAGAAATTAATGATTATATAGCAGCATATAAGAAAACAGGCGAACAACTAGCCTGGGATTATGCACGATATGCATTTCCTTATGAGATTTGTGAAAATGAGGGTGATTTGATCCAGTTCAGCGGGCTGCATCCAAAATACCATGGCTTTTTCATACAGTACAAAGAGAAGGAAATAACTGTGGAACTTTATCCTACATCCACTTATGGAGATAAAAGCAAAGCAAATGAGCTGGCTAAATATATCGCTTTAAAAAACAATGGAATCCTCATCATGTTCAATGGCCGTCAAATGAGCTATGCGGAGAAGAAAAAGAAGAAGAAAGCTCTTTAGTATTGGTAATAATGACATGTAGCGAAGAAAGTTATTTTAGCTTTTAGCTTACGAAAATAACAAGCAGGGAATCGGCTCAAGGCCATTCACTGCTTGTTGTTTTAGGCCGTTTTCTCCTTGAATCAACTAATATCAGCTATTCTCTTTACTTTGATTATCATAGGTTTCGATAGAGCGGGGATCAATGATTTTGTATCCCTTCGACCTCAATCCTTCCACGATTTTTTCAAGGGCAGCATTCGTCCATTCCCGATCATGCATCAAAAGGTTTGCCCCATTATACAAATAAGGTGAATTGACCATAATATCGGCTATTTTCTTTTCATCCTCATATTGCTTAACCCAGTCATACCCGTATGACCAATTCATCAACTTCATCTTTTCTTCGGCTGCGATTTTTCGGCTTACCTCTGTATTTTCTCCGAAGGGGGCCCTGAAAAATTTTGGTTTTTCCCCGGTAATTTGTTGAACGAGTCGATTTACTGATAAAATCTCCTCTTTTTGTTTTGCGGGAGTAAGATCATTCAAATTGCTATGACTGTAAGTATGATTGCCGATCATAAATCCCATATCATAGATTTCCTTTAATATCCTTTTCTTTTCAGGCGTTTGCAGGAAATGTCCGTTTACAAAAAAGATAGCATTCACATTCAGCTTTTTTAACGTTTTTGCCATTTGCAGGGCATAATGATCGGGAGCATCATCAATCGTCAACAAAACCGCTTTAGGCTCTGCATCCCCAATGGGCTGAATGCTCCAATTCTTATCATTGATCCTATATTTCGGCGCAAGATTCACCGGTTTTGCGTTCTTACTTGTATCAGTTTGTTTATCCACTCCAGCCGTAGTTGTTTGATCAGAGGAATCCTCTTTCTCACTCTTTTTCGTTTCCTTTGATTCATTCGTTTTTTGTTGACTCCGGTCGGCTTCCCCGATGCCCTTTTCTGTATGCTTTAATATAGGGCTTGAGCAGGCTGAAAGTATTAAAGCTGAGAGGATAAGGATAAGCAGGGGTTTCATGAAGTTCTCCTTTCCATTTCACAGTTTTTGTTAAAATAGTAAGTTTTATATTATTTTAACAAACAAATCTTGGGTATTGGAGAACCTTTTTATAAATGGATAGAAAGTATTGGAAGTGCGAGATAATTTTGCAGAATAATGTGAAATGATGCATAGATGCTTAAACTCACCAACGTGATGATCAGCGTCCTTTTTCTTGATTTCACGATGGCACGGGCAATGATGAAAGCCAAATAAAAGAAAACGGCAAACATAAGTATTTTATATTCTTTATGATCATGTTTGGAAAGCCATTCAACTAATGTAAAGCTGCTCCAAACCATCAATTGGACCAAAAACGCTATATAGCTTTTCATATTATTATCACCACATATTAAATGACATCATTTCTTTTGGATTAATGCTCCTATTCACTATTATTTTATGATTAAAACGTAATTTCCATATCGGATATTTTTCATTTTTGTAACATTTCAGTGACTTCAAATTGGGATAACATTTCCTATGATAAAATATGAGTAATTTAAGCACAGGGATTTCATAAGACTTTATATCAAAGTGAGGCATCTTTCATGAGAATGATATCATTTGCAGCTGTAATATCCTTCGTACTGCTTTTATCTGGTTGTGAGGAAGAGGTTGTTCAGTCCAAGGGGATCAGTTCAATGAAAAAGCAAATTATCTTCTTTTCCGATGGGGAGCACTACCAAGATGAGATAGCCTATTATGATGCCCTTATTGATTTAAAAAGAAAATATCCTGATGATTTTAGGGACATGCTGATCATGACGCCAAAAGATCGACAAACGCAAGTTTCAGTAAAAGACTATCCCACTTTGGTGATCATGTACCATCAAAAGGTAGTGCTTAAAGTCAATGGAGACCGATCAAAAAAAGAAATTGTCCGACATGTTTCAAAAACTTTGGATAAAATTAAATAATGCAACAAAAAAGGACTGGCCAAATTGGCCAGTCCTTAAAATTTGAATTATTTTACAATATGGATCGGGTTGCCAAGAGCAACTTCCGCTGTTTCCATAGTGATCTCACCAAGTGTTGGATGAGCATGGATTGTCATCGCGATGTCTTCAGCAGTCATGCCTGCTTCGATCGCCAGGCCAAGCTCAGCGATCATATCAGATGCACCGGATCCGGCAATTTGAGCGCCGATGACCAAGCCGTCTTCCTTGCGTGTGATCATTTTCATGAAACCATCGGAGCTGTTCAATGCCAATGCACGTCCATTTGCAGCAAATGGGAATTTCGCTGCAGTGATTTCAATACCTTCTGCTTTTGCAGTTGCTTCATCGTAACCTACTGTAGCAAGTTCAGGCTCAGTGAAGCACACTGCTGGAATGCCCAAGTAGTCGATTTCTGAAGGTTCACCAGAAATTGCTTCGGCAGCAATCTTTCCTTCGTAGGATGCTTTATGTGCCAATGGTGGTCCTTGAACGATATCACCGATTGCAAAGATGTTGGAAACATTTGTACGGCACTGCTTATCAATTTCAATAAGCCCGCGATCCGTCATTTTGATTCCAACTTGGTCAAGGCCAAGTTCGTCTGTATTTGGTCTGCGTCCTACTGTAACAAGAACGTAGTCAGCTTCGATTTTTTCTTCTTTGCCGCCTGCTTCATAAGTGACAACTACGCCGTTGTCTGTAACTTCAGAGCTTTTTGCCATTGCTTTCGTAATGACATTGACACCTTTTTTCTTCAAGTTGCGTTTAACTAGTGAAGACATTTGTTTTTCGAAGCCGCCAAGAATTTCGTCAGCACCTTCTAGGATTGTAATTTCTGTTCCCAGGTTTGCATAGGCAGAGCTTAGCTCAGTACCGATGTAGCCGCCGCCGATGACGACCATTTTCTTAGGAACTTCTTTTAGCGCCAATGCTCCAGTGGAATCAATTACACGCTCAGAGAATTTGAAGTTAGGGATCTCGATTGGACGGGAACCCGTTGCAATGATCGCGTTTTTGAATGTATACGTTTGAGCGGAATTTTCATCCATTACACGGATGCTGTTTTCATCCACAAAGTATGCTTCGCCGCGAACGATATCGACTTTATTTCCTTTAAGAAGGCCTTCAACGCCGCCAGTTAATTTTTTGACGACAGAGCCTTTCCATTCTTGGACTTTTTCAAAGTTCAATTTTACGTTTTCTGCAACAATACCCATGTCTTCAGAATGCAACGCTTGTTCAAATCGGTGGCCGGCTGTGATCAATGCTTTTGATGGAATACATCCAACATTCAAGCAAACGCCGCCCATATATTCTTTTTCTACGATTGTTACTTTTTGTCCAAGTTGTGCTGCACGGATCGCCGCTACATATCCGCCAGGGCCAGCACCGATGACAATAGTATCTGTTTCAATTGGGAAATCTCCTACTACCATTGTTTTACGCCTCCATTAGTAATAATTCTGGGTCGTTCAACAGAGTCTTAATGTGGTTAAGAGCATGTTGAGCAGTTGCTCCGTCGATGATGCGGTGATCGAAGCTCAATGATAATGCTAACACAGGTGCTGCTACAATTTCACCATTTTTAACAACAGGTTTTTGTGCAATGCGTCCAATACCAAGAATTGCAACCTCTGGATGGTTGATTACCGGCGTAAACCATTGGCCGCCTGCAGACCCGATATTCGTGATTGTGCATGAAGCACCTTTCATCTCTGCTGGAGCAAGTTTGCCGTCGCGTGCTTTGCCGGCAAGCTCATTGATTTCATTAGAAACTGCAAACATTGATTTACGGTCTGCATTCTTCACGACAGGGACCAATAATCCTTTATCCGTATCTGCAGCAATACCAATGTTGAAGTAATGCTTCTGAACGATTTCGCCTGCTGCATCGTCAATGGACGTATTAAGAACTGGGTATTCGCGAAGGGCACTTGTCAATGCTTTCACTACATATGGCAAGAATGTAAGTTTCACGCCTCTTTCAGCTGCAATATCCTTGAATTTCTTGCGGTGTGCCCAAAGCTCTGTTACATCCACTTCATCCATCAAAGTAACGTGAGGTGCAGTGTGCTTAGAATTCACCATTGCTTTTGCGATCGCTTTACGGATTCCGCTCATTTTTTCACGTGTTTCAGGGAATTCTCCTTCAGGGATCGCCGCTGCTGCTGGAGCTTTTTCTTCTTTCGCATCAGGTGCCGCTGCTTTTTGTTCTTCTTTAGCAGGTGCTTTTACATCACCATTCGCAAATGCATCGATGTCTTCCTTAAGGATGCGGCCATTTTTGCCTGAACCAGCTACTTGAGTGATTTCAATGCCTTTTTCACGCGCATATTTGCGTACTGATGGCATAGCGATGATGCGGCGGTCTGGATCTACATCTTGCTGTTCCTGGGCACCCGCACCTGTCGCTTCGTTGTTGGAATCCTCTGGAGCCGCTTCTTTTTCTACCTTTTGGCCGCCTTCTGCAGTTGCTTGAACCTGGGCTTCTGTTTTTTCTTCTTTTTGCGGCTCTTCATCACTATGATCGCCTTTGAATTTCAAATCCTCATAGCCTGGTGCATCAAATTTAACAAGGATGTCTCCAACTACAGCCACAGAACCTTCGTCCACTAATAATTCTTCAACTGTACCTGCTACTGGTGATGGGATTTCGACAACTGCCTTGTCATTTTGCACTTCGCACAATACATCATCTTCATCAACCTTATCGCCGGGCTTTACAAACCATTTTACGATTTCGCCTTCATGTATACCTTCACCGATGTCTGGTAATCTAAATTGGAATGACAATGGTATTCAACCTCCTGTTTTTTATCGTTTGAATATAGATAGGGGAGGGCATTCCCTCTCCCCTGAATTAAGATAGTATTAGAAATTTAAAGCTTTCTTTGCTGTTTCGATAATGTCTTTATGGTTTGGCAGCCAAACTGCTTCCGCTTGAGAGAATGGGAATACAGTATCTGGTGCTGCAACACGCAATACAGGCGCTTCAAGGCTTAGAATTGCACGGTCATTGATTTCAGCAACGACATTTGCTGCGATTCCAGCTTGTTTTTGTGCCTCTTGAACAACGATTGCACGGTTTGTCTTCTCGACTGATGCAATGATTGTTTCGATGTCGATCGGGCTGACAGTACGAAGATCGATTACTTCAACAGAATGTCCATCCTTCTCAAGCTCGTCAGCAGCTTTTAAGGATTCGTGAACCATCGCACCGTATGTGATGATTGATAAATCTTTACCTTCTCGCTTAACATCTGCTTTTCCGATTTCAATCGTATATTCCTCTTCAGGAACCTCTTGACGGAAAGAACGGTATAATTTCATGTGCTCCAAGTATACAACCGGATCGTTGTCGCGGATTGCAGAAATCAAAAGTCCTTTCGCATCATATGGAGTTGATGGGATTACCACTTTCAAACCGGGCTGTTGAGCCATCAATCCTTCTAAACTGTCCGCATGCAATTCTGGTGTATGAACACCGCCGCCGAAAGGAGAACGAATTGTAATCGGTGCTGTGTAGCGGCCGCCGGAGCGATAGCGCATACGAGCGATTTGGCCACTCACTGAATCCATTACTTCATATACAAATCCGAAGAATTGGATTTCAGGAACAGGACGATACCCTTCCAAAGCCAATCCGATTGCTAAACCGCCGATACCTGATTCTGCAAGAGGTGTATCGAATACTCGATCTTCACCAAATTCTTTTTGTAGACCTTCTGTCGCACGGAATACCCCGCCGTTGACACCTACGTCTTCACCGAATACTAGAACGTTTTCGTCGTTCTTCAATTCTGTGCGCAACGCATCAGTGATGGCTTGAATCATTGTCATTTGCGCCATGGCTTACTTCGACTCCTTTTCTTTGTATATTTCAAACTGCTCTTTTAAGTTGTAAGGCATTTCTTCATACATGTTTGCCATTAAATCCGTTACTTTTTGTTTTGGAGCAGCGTCGGCTTTTTTGATTCCTTCTTTAATATCTTCTTTAGCTTGTTCAATGACTTCGTTTTCTTTTTCTTCATTCCATAAGCCTTTAGCTTCTAAGAATGTACGGAAACGAACCAATGGATCTTTCTTTTCCCATTCAGTGTCCTGTTCGGATGAACGATAGCGTGTTGGGTCATCCCCCGCCATTGTATGTGGTCCATAGCGATAGCAAAGCGTTTCAATCAATGATGGGCCTTCTCCATTGACTGCACGTTCACGGGCATCCTTCACTGCCGCATACACCGCCAACGGATCCATTCCATCGACTAAAATTCCAGGGATACCAGCTGCAACTGCTTTTTGTGCAATTGTTTTACCAGCTGTTTGCTTATCGCGTGGAGTGGAAATTGCAAACTGGTTGTTTTGTACAACAAAGATTGCCGGAGCTTGGTATGCACCTGCGAAGTTGATTCCTTCATAGAAATCCCCTTGAGATGATCCGCCGTCGCCAGTATATGTAATTGCGACCGCTTTTTTCCCGCGCTTCTTAAGTCCAAGTGCAACACCGGCTGTTTGGATGTATTGAGCACCGATGATGATTTGCGGAGCCAATGCATTCACGCCTTCAGGCATTTGATTTCCTTGGAAGTGTCCGCGGGAGAATAAGAATGCTTGGTATAAAGGTAATCCATGCCATACGATCTGAGGCACATCACGGTACCCAGGCAGAATCCAGTCCTCTTTTTCCAACGCGTAATGAGAAGCGATTTGGGAAGCTTCCTGTCCTGCTGTTGGAGCATAGAAACCAAGACGTCCTTGGCGGTTTAAAGAGATAGAGCGTTGATCCAATATGCGTGTATAAACCATACGGCGCATTAATTCTTGTAATTGTTCATCAGATAATTCCGGCATTGCTGCCTCGTTTACGACCTTGCCTTCTTCATTCAAGATCTGGAACATCTCAAATTGTTCTTCAATCATTTCGAGCGTTTTTTTCGCATCGAATTGTGCCTTCTTTGTTTTAGAAGCCATTGAAGTCACCTATCCTTTCTCCTATAAAATAAAATCGAATTACATACAAATGTAGGTTACCCAAAATTTGAAATGACTACCACATTCCAATTATGCTTAGTTCACTTAATACACACAGATAGATATAGTTTTCCACAAATGACTATCTTAAAAACGTATTAAATGAACATAAAAACTTTGTAAAAAAACTGTATCAATCAATTTCATCAAAAGGATTAATACACCTTTTCTATCTCCGTCCTTAAGTTTACAACAACAAAAAACCTTTAGTCAATCAGGAAACTCAACAAAAACATTACTTTTTCAGAAAAACATCTTCCAAAGTGAATCACTTGTTACAAAAACTGTATTAACCCCAGAAATGAATCTGTACTATAAAAATTAAATTTCGCTTTCATCTGTTATACAGTACAGAACAATAAAAAAAACCAAGACATAGCTTGGTTTCTACTGCACAAATGATTCACTTCTTAATTTCGATTCCTGCCGATTGATAGAATTGTACTTTCTCTTTGTTATATTGTTCTGTTTTTTTATTGAATTCTTCATTCGCTTTGAAAATTTCTTTATAATCATCGTTTATTTCTTTAATTTGAGCTTCCAGGTCTTCAAGTGATAAGTTTTTATCCTTGAACATTTCATATAATTTCTGATCTGCGTTCAATCCATTAATATAATTTTCATATAATAAATCATGTGCTGAAAATCTCGCTTCCATTGTATTTATCAGCTGATCGGCCTGTTTTTTTAATTTTTTGTCATCCATGCGTTTTATGTATGGTTTTGCTTTCTCAAAATCTGCTTTAGATTTTTTAATCGAATCTTGTTCCTTGCCCATTTTTTCCCTTCGACTCTTCAAATTGCCGAGGGCTTCGTCGGATAATGATACGATTTCATTATAATTCTTCATACCCAAGTCCATTATTTTATCAAAAATCTCTTTTTCCTGTTTTTCTAATTCCGTCAGTGGCTGCTGCTGTTCTTGAAAATCCTTTTCGTCCTGAACGGTTTTTTCCAAGTTCTGATAGATTTCTTCTTCTGGTGTTTTTTGATTGAAACAGCCCGATAATAAGAACATGACCATAGATACTAAGAAAATTATGCGGAATTTCGACACTTTGTATCCCCCTAACTCATCTTGACATTTACTACTATAATGCTGGAGTAAATGTTTTACAATACTCATATCCATTATTGGAAATCATTGTCGAATAACCTTTGTCCCATTTGCACCATTCTATGAAGGGCTTCTAGCAAATATGACTATTTTCAATTTTAGTAGAACCAATTTCATCTGCTTGATAAAGGCAGTTAACTTTTTTCACCCCATTTGATAGACTAAGCTCATAGCAACAATTGAATAGGAGGAACGTGAATGATCACGATGAAAGATATAATTCGTGAGGGGCATCCCACTTTGAGAAAGGTAGCCGAGGAAGTATCAATGCCTCCTTCACAGGAAGACAAAGAAATATTATTGAGTTTATTGGAATACATTCAAAACAGCCAGGATCCCGAGATATCCCAAAAATACGGGCTGAGAGGCGGGGTTGGTCTTGCGGCTCCCCAAATAAATGTTTCAAAACGAATGCTGGCAGTCCATACAGTTGATCCGAGTGGAACCCTTTATAGCTATGCGCTATTCAATCCAAAGATTGTCAGCCACTCCGTTGAGAAAGCTTATTTAACTTCCGGTGAAGGGTGCCTCTCCGTCGATCGAGCGGTTCCAGGATATGTCCCGAGGTATGCCCGTATCACTTTGAAGGGCTTTGACGTCGATGGCAATGAAGTCAAGCTCCGTTTAAAGGGTTACGCCGCCATCGTTTTCCAGCATGAAATTGATCATCTCAACGGCATCATGTTTTATGACTATATCGATCAGAACGATCCTTTCAAGGAGCCTGAAAACGCCTTGCCGATTGAAAGGTAAAAAAAATGGATACAAAAGAAGCGGCGCAATCATCGAAACGATTGCGCCGCTTTCTTAATTATATTAGCTCCAACTTTTTCAACCCTTTATAAATCCCTTCCTGAGCTACATCTTCGGTAACATGATCAGCGAATTCCTTCACGGATGGATGAGCGTTCCCCATCGCCACACCTGTGCCGACAGATTCAAGCATCTCAACATCATTGAATCCATCGCCGAAGGCATAAACATCCTTGAACTCAAGGCCAACCCTGGAGATCATTTGCTTGATCCCTTCCGCTTTGGAGCCGCCGCGAGGAAGGATATCAACTGAATAGTCATGCCATCTGATCAACTTAAACTGGTTGAATTGATCCCGGTAATAATGCTCCTCAGGATGCCCACAAAATAATAGGCTTTGATAAATCTCATTTTCTTGATAAAATTCAGGTTCGTATTCCGGGTGTACCATTTTCAAACTTCCCATGCTTTCTTCGATAAAAGGATGGTGCTTATGGTTGGCTTTCATCGTGTGATCTGTCAAATGTACGAGTGGATGCCCTTTTTCGCCGCTGTGTGCAGCCAGCACTTCCAAATCTTCTGTTTTCAAAGGGTTTTTATAGATGACTTCGTTTTCAAATACAACATATTGTCCGTTAAAGCTAACAAATGAATCGATATCCAGCTCTTTCCGCAAGGATTCATACATAAACGGAGCTCTTCCTGTTGCAATGGCCACGAAAATGCCCTTATCCTTCAGCATTTGAACAGCTTTTTTCGTTGATGCCGGCAGATTTTTATCGTGGTCCAATAAAGTCCCATCTATATCAAAAAACACCATTTTATTCATTGCGTTTAACTCCTTCTTAATCGTGTAATCTCTCACTTTGATTACCCTATCTTGAAAGAAAGCCAATGTCAATTATTATCACACGTTCTTTATTTCCAGCAATCACCATGATAACTCTGCAAAAGTTTTCATATACTAGAAATAAACAAAATTATACCGGAACGAGAAATGGCACCTTTCACTTTGGACAAGAATCGATTAGAATAGAATTAAGGAGTGATTTAAAATGCTAAAGAGACTCCGTAAAAAGCTGCTCAAGCAATGGAAAGATCTTCTTAGAAAAAAAACAATAGCTTAGAAACATGTAGCCTTCCATTGGAGGGCTTATTCTTTATTCATTTCTTTTATTCCAATTATTGATTCAATCAGCTTAAAATTGGATATAACAGTATGGAATACAAAAATCTGCCCATTGAAATAGACTGTTTTAACAAGTCTATCTTAATCTTCTGGTGAAAATACATGAAAAAGTTGCTAACTTTTTATATAATAGAACAAGTGACATTTTTGATTACGGAGTAAGGAGAGAGAAAAAAATGATTTTTAAAGTATTTTATCAAGATAGCAAAATGGAAGTCCCGGTGAGGGAGAAAACAAATACTCTATATGTACAAGCTGACTCTGAACGCGATGTACGCCTAAAATTAAAGGACCGTTCCATCAATATTGAGTTCGTTCAGAAGTTGGAAGATGCGCACATTGAGTATGAAAAACAAAGTGAAGATTTTAAAGTATTGGAGATATGATTAGAATATGAAATTTGTAAAAAATGACCAAACAGCAGTTTTCGCATTAGGCGGACTAGGCGAAATCGGAAAAAACACTTATGGCGTACAATTCCAAGATGAAATCATCTTAATCGATGCAGGAATTAAGTTTCCTGAAGATGAATTGCTGGGAATTGACTACGTAATACCGGATTATACTTACTTAGCCAAAAACATCGACAAAATCAAAGGGCTTTTCGTTACACACGGACACGAAGACCATATAGGAGGAATCCCCTACCTTCTTCGCGAAGTGAATATTCCCATTTATGGAGGCAAGCTTGCCCTAGGCCTGATCAAAAACAAACTTGAAGAGCATGGACTATTGAGACAGACAAAACTTTATGAAATCAAGGAAGACGATATTATCAAGTTCCGAAAGACATCGGTCACTTTCTTCCGCACGACTCACAGCATCCCTGACAGTTATGGGATCGTTGTTAAAACCCCACCAGGCAATGTCGTTCATACCGGTGATTTCAAATTTGATTTTACACCGGTAGGAGAACCTGCAAATCTGACTAAAATGGCTGAAATCGGTAAAGAAGGCGTACTTTGCTTGCTTTCTGACAGCACCAATAGTGAAGTCCCTAATTTCACGATGTCGGAACGCCGAGTTGGCGAAAGCATTCAGGACATCTTCCGCAAAGTGGATGGCCGCGTTATTTTCGCTACCTTCGCCTCCAACATCCACCGTCTGCAGCAGGTAGTCGAATCTGCCGTTCAAAATGGGCGGAAAGTTGCCGTATTCGGCCGGAGCATGGAAGCAGCCATACGCATCGGACATGAGCTTGGCTATATTAATTGTCCAAAAGATACTTTTATTGAAGCGAATCAAATCAACCGATTGCCTGCCAACAAGGTGACCATTCTTTGTACCGGTAGTCAGGGAGAACCGATGGCCGCGCTTTCAAGAATTGCAAACGGTACACATCGCCAAATTCAAATTCAGCCTGGTGATACCGTCGTATTTTCTTCCTCACCGATCCCAGGCAATACGATCAGCGTAAACCGTACCATCAACATGCTGTTCAAAGCAGGAGCTGAAGTCATTCACGGCTCTTTGAATGACATACACACTTCCGGCCATGGCGGCCAGGAAGAGCAAAAATTAATGCTGCGGTTGATGAGACCGAAATTCTTCATGCCGATCCACGGTGAATTCAGAATGCAAAGGATGCATGCCCAGCATGCGGTGGATTGCGGAGTTGAACCTGACAACTGCTTCATCATGGATAATGGCGAAGTATTGGCACTAAGCGACGATTCTGCTCAAGTGGCAGGAAAAATCCCATCCGGTTCCGTTTATATAGACGGTAGCGGAATCGGCGATATAGGAAACATTGTATTGCGCGACCGCCGCATTCTCTCAGAAGAAGGCCTTGTCATTGTAGTTGTCAGCATTAATATGAAAGAATTCAGAATCGCTGCAGGTCCTGATATCATTTCTCGTGGATTTGTATATATGAGAGAATCCGGAGACTTGATCAATGAAGCTCAAAACTTAATCAATAAACACTTAAATAAGGTAATGGAACGGAAAACTTCACAGTGGTCCGAAATTAAAAACGAGATTACAGATACACTCGCTCCATTCCTATATGAAAAAACAAAACGCCGTCCTATGATCCTTCCGATCATCATGGAGGTATAATAGAACATTAAAAACGAGCGGGAAATGGTTTTCCCGCTCGTTTTACATTTTCTTCTTATCCCCCTGCTTTTACATTCCATTATTTTTTTCAGGTTGATCAAATACATATTCAATCAGCCAGCAATTTCGCAGTTCACCTTCATGAAATTCATGTTTGGGCATTAGTTTAACTCTTCGAAAGCCGCATTTTTCATAACAGCGCAGCGCTCGTTCATTCCACTCCTGCGGATCCATGATCAATTTTTGAGGATGGTGGCAATCCTTAATATGAGAAATCATCATGCGGATCAACTTTGTCCCAATCCCCCTATTCCAATACTCTGGTTCCCCAATGAATTGATCCATCCCGAACAATTTTTCTTGTTCACCATACCCGTATTCTGCTTTTTCATGGTTCGATAAAGGGTAGAATTGAAGGTATCCGATTTCCTTTTGGTTATATTCGATGATGCATCCAGTCAAATCCCTTTCACGGGAATAATAATGTTCATAAATCATTTCTTGGTTATGTGGGCGGTCCCTTCCCTCGTAATATTGAAGAACGGCAGGATCGGACAGCCATTTTGATAAGAGATAGACATCCTTTTCTTCAAGTTCTCTTACCAAAATTGAATCACGCTTTACAATCAATTACATTCCCCCTAAGAAAAAACCTCTTAATCTGATGCAAGACTAAGAGGTTCGGTTTCTCATTAAGATGACATGGCTTTTTTTTCAAAACGATTAATATCAGTGTCGGCTCCGATCACAATCAAAATATCTTCATGGTGTATGACCTCATTTGCCTGAGGTGATACGATGATGTCGTTTCCTCGTTTGATGGCAACAATGTTCAAGCCATACCTCGCGCGAACGTCCAGATCAATTAATGATTTACCGGATAATAAATGGTTGTTTGCGGCAATTTCAACGATGCTGTGCTCATCGGATAACTCCAAATAATCCAATACACTATTCGAAATGATATTATGAGCGATTCTTTTGCCCATATCTCTTTCCGGATGAACGACATGATCAGCCCCAATTTTCCTTAGGACCTTTTCATGATAGTCATTTTGCGCTTTGACCGTAATGTTATTGACACCAATCTCCTTAAGCATCAATGTAGTCAAAATGCTTGATTGTATATCATCGCCTATCGCAACAATAACATGATCAAAATTTCTGATTCCCAAGCTTTTCAACGTCGCTTCATCTGTGGTATCCGCCACCACTGCATGGGATGCGATCGTAGCATATTCATTGACACGATCTTCATCCTTATCAATGGCCATAACTTCCATATCTTGATCTGATAAAGCCCGGCAGATGCTTCCGCCGAATCGGCCCAACCCAATCACTACAAATTCTTTTTTCACATTGACTCCTCCACTTTTAGCAGATAGTACCTATTTATTGTAGCATAACCTGTTTTATTCGGAAAATTACTTTTTGCCCTGAACGTAATCCGCATCGAATAAAAACAGTCTCATCAATAAGTATAGTGAAGGGATTAGCAGCAGTAAACCCGCAATGAACACCACGACTAATGCCGTTCCCATTGTTTCATTCGTCACACTTTCATGAATCGTGACAAAGGGATATAAAATATAAGGAAGATGGGAAATGCCATATCCAAAAAATGCAGTAAAAAATTGCAGCATTACCGATATAAATGCAATTCCATAATTCTTCTTTTTATAGATGAAATAGGATGCAATAAAAAAGAATACTAGGGATAAGCCAAACATCCACCACACCTGCAGGGTTTGACGAAAATGCTCCGGATTATGCTCCCTTAGAGATACAAAGACAAGAAAACTAGCCAATATCGTGGGTGGACTCCAGAACAACGCAAACTTCCTTAAGACTTCCCTCGCTCGGACATCTCCGGCACGATCAGCATAATAGGTCAGAAAAGCTGCACTGATGAATAAGACAGAAACGATTGATAATAATACCACACTCCATGAATAAGGACTGGAAAACAATTTTCCAACTAAAAAAATCACTCGGTCATGATCTTTCTTTAAATACCCTCCTTCAGAAATCGTCAATGCGGTTGACAACGCAGCAGGAATTAATAGGCCAGTTCCGCCATATAGAAACAGATAAAAAATATTATTCTTGGAACCGTAATTTCCAAAAGCATAAAATGAGCCCCGTATCGCAAGCAGGATCAACGCAATGCTTCCTGGAATCAATAGGGCAGTTCCATAATAATAGGCGGTATCAGGAAAGAACCCTACAAGCCCGACAAAGAAAAACACAAAAAACACGTTTGTCACTTCCCAAACCGGGGAAAGATAGCGGCTGATCAAATCGTTCATGATATGATCCTTTTTTGATAATTTCCCGTAAAATGCAAAGAAACCTGCTCCGAAATCAATCGATGCCACTATGAGATAGCCATATAAAAACAGCCATAAAACCGTTATTCCCAAAACTTCCAAACTCATTTTACATTCCTCCCTCCGTCTAAATTATGATGCCTTGATTTGAAAACGCTGTTCAAGCTCCGTTTCAGCCGGTTTTCGTCGGAACATTTTGATCAGGACGACACAGGTAAGGATCGCCAACACAAGATAGAGAATGGCAAACATTATAAATGTCAGGCCTACTCCCTCTCCTGTCGTTGCAGCTTGAGCCACTTTGATATATCCTCTTAAGATCCAGGGCTGTCTGCCTACTTCTGCGTAGATCCAACCAAATTCTATGGCAAGCATCGAAAGCGGTCCTGTGATTGCAACCCCCCATAATAACGGCTTGGACCATTCATTAAACCGTTCTGCCTTCCATGAAATCAGAAACAAGAAGGTGATGAAAATGGCAAATGAGCCGATTGAAACCATCAGGTCGAACATGTAATGGATCCAAAGAGGCGGCTGTTCATCCTTAGGGAATTCATCCAACCCTATTACTTTGGTATCAAAAGAACTGCCTGCAAGAAAGCTGAGCATTTTGGGAATTCTAATTTCATTTTTGATTTGATTATGTTCATCCAAAGTTCCAAACAGGATCAAATCAGCATCCTTTTCTGTTTCAAAATGCCATTCCGCCGCAGCAAGCTTCTCAGGCTGGACTTCCGCCAAGAACTTGGCTGAAATGTCCCCTGCCAAGGCAGTACCTATAGAGAAAATCAGCGATGCTGCAACCGTCAGGCGCAAAGCCTTTTTATAATATTCACTACGCTTGCCCTTAAGGATCAATATGGCCGTTATCGCGGCCAATACCAAAGCGGATGTCATATAAGATGATGTAATGACATGCAGCACTTTGGAAGGTGTAGCCGGATTCAACATCGCAGCAATCGGATCGATGTTGACAGCTTTTCCATTTTTCAATTCAAAGCCCTGCGGAGTATTCATAAATGCATTGACTGTCGTAATGAATAACGCTGATGCAGAAGATCCGATCATGATAGGGATGGTAAGAAGCCAATGAAGCCATTTGTTTTTAAATCGATCCCATGTATATAAATAAATCCCTAAGAAAATCGCTTCAAAGAAAAAAGCAAAAGTCTCCATGAACAACGGAAGGGCAATCACTTGTCCGGCAACTTTCATGAAGCTCGGCCAAAGCATGGAAAGCTGTAGTCCGATGCAGGTCCCTGTCACCACTCCAACGGCCACTGTAATCGTAAATCCCCTTGCCCATCTTCTTGCGAGAAGAATATAGTGGCTGTCATTCTTTTTAATGCCGATGAATTCAGCAATCGAAACCATGACAGGAATTCCGACTCCAATGGTTGCGAATATGATATGAAATGCCAAAGTAAGGGATGTCAGCATCCTGCTGAGCATTACATGGTCGAGTGTCATCATTTCGTCCCCCTAACGTTTCTTTTTGTATATTTATCACTGTTAGTCCATTGTAAAACCTTCCATTAAGTTTGTGAAGTGATGAACAATGTACATTTTGTGACATTTTTCACAAACAATAAAAAATAAAGAGCACCGAGATTCATCCCGCTGCTTTTTATCATTTTTGTCCATATTAGTGATAGCTTGAAGTGATCACTGTTGAATTTTCTTTTTAATGTAAAGATAAATCGGGATCAAGGCCAACGCTATAATGAGGAATATTAAGATATTTCCCAGAACGAATACTAGTAGTGACGAAAGTATTTTCAACATGATATTTGTACTCGTGATAAATTGTTTTTTTATTTTTAACCAAAGACTCCCGTTATCCTTCTCAATATCGGGGATTGAAATTTTATTTTCCACCATTGTTATATTTACAGTCGCCAATTCGGATTGATTTTCTAAATATTTTTTCCTCCCTTCAATACTTTCTATCTCCTCCTGTACGCGGGCAAGATCGTCGGAAATCTTCAATAAGTCTTCCGTTTTATCCGCTTTTTCCATAAAGCTTAATAATCTTGCTTCCACCACTTTTTTAGCCTTCAGCCTTGCGGTGATATCCACATATTCTTCCGTGACATCCTGACCGCTTACATTCCTTTCTTCCACTTTAGCCGCTCCATTTTCCGTGTAGTCCAGAAATGCTTGAAATTTTTCTTGCGGCACCCTAAAAGTCATTTCCCCGCGCAGCTGATCAGACTGCTGCTTGTGGATGGCGGATTGAACGATATATCCACCAAAGTCCTTCGCCCTTTGCTCCAAAGCTCCTAGCATTTTTCGATAATCCTTCACTTCAATTACCAAATTTGCTGTATAGATCACCTTCCTCTGTTGAAATTTTTGAGCTGCATCAGCTTGGTTTTGAGTATCAGCGGCAGGATTTGAATTCCCTTTCATCGATTGTACATTTTTTTGTGCAATCTCAGTACTGGAGCTTGCCGCACGATCTTCATTCGAACTCTTACTGTCTTGATTTGAACTGCAAGCAGATATACTCGCCAAAGATGCACACAAAATGATGACGGTAAGGATTTTTTTCATATGACCCTCCAAAGTTTTTTAGTGTATGACGGTAATCTGTAAGAGTTGGTTACAAAAAAACTCAGCAGCCCGATCATTTAGACCAGGTGCTGAGTTTTTAACAAATCAAATCGCTTCAAGCATCTTGAATTGTGCTTTGACTAATTGATAGTATTCTCCTTTTAATTCCATAAGTTCATCATGGCTTCCTTGTTCTATGATATTCCCGTGATCCAGGACGAATATGTTATCTGCATTTCGGATGGTGGATAAGCGATGGGCAATGATAATGGCGGTCCTACCGTTCAATAATGTCTTAAGGGCATTTTGAATTTGCATTTCCGTTTCTGTATCAATGCTTGCTGTAGCTTCATCCAAAATGATAATGCTTGGGTCCGCAAGAAGGGCTCGGGCAAAAGACAGAAGCTGCCTTTCTCCGACTGATAGGATATTTCCCCTCTCCTCAACTTCCGTTTCATAACCATTTGGGAGGTTTTCTATGAAATGGTGAGCCCCGATCGCTTCTGCTGCTTTTCTTATTTCTTCATCAGAGGCATCTGGTCGTCCGAAGCGAATATTTTCATTAATCGTCCCGGAGAAAATAAAGGTATCTTGAAGGACGACGCTGATTTTTTCCCTGACATTTTTCAAGGAGACATCCTGTAAATCATGTCCATCTATTTTTACACTTCCCGCTGTCGGATCATAAAATCTGCTGATCAGATTAGCGATGGTCGTCTTCCCTGATCCAGTATGGCCGACCAATGCAATGGTTTGCCCTGCTTTCATTTCGAGGCTGATCCCCTTCAGAGCTTTTCGCTTATCATCATAGGAAAATTCAACCTGATCGAACTCGATATGCCCGTTTACCTCAGTTAGTCGGACAGGATTTTCCTTTTCTGAAACGATCGGCTCCTCATCAAGGAACTCAAATATTCTCTCTGATGACGCCATCCCCATCAATAGTTGATTGTAAACTTGGCCAAGCCTGGAAATAGGCTCCCAGAACATTCCTAAATAAAAGGCAAACGAAACAAATTCACCAAGCGAGAGGTTTGTTCCCGATTGAATCAAATGGGCTCCAAACCAAATCAATACCGCTGTACCTACAGCATTTGTCAATTCAACCAGCGGCCGGAACATTGCATTTTTTTTGGTGGCCGTCTTCCAGGCCAAATAGCTTTCATTATTGATTCCATTAAAAAATTGGCGGTTTTCCTTCTCCTGTGTAAATGATTGAGTCACCCTGATTCCTTGGATGCTCTCATTCAAATGCGAATTAAGCTTTGACTGCTTCAGCCTTACATTCTGCCAGGAGCGTCGAATATTCCTTCTTAAACTCGTAGAAATAAAGAACATAATCGGTAAAATGATCATCACCGCCAACGTCAATTGCGGAGAAAGCGAAAATAATATAAATACGATTCCGACTAGGAGGAGCATATCCATCAATAAATTGATGACACCATTTGTAAACAGTTCTTGAAGGGAATTGATATCATTCATGATCCGCACAAGAATAGATCCTGCAGAACGCTGATCAAAAAAACGATGGGACAAATTTTGAACATGTGTAAAAAGATGTCTTCTCAAATCATAGATTACACTCTGCCCCAGAGTGTTCATCCATTTTATCCTGAAATAGTTCGCAATATAAGATATTAGATACAATCCACCAATAACAGCCGTCAACGTGATGAGCAAGCCTGAATCCTTATGGGAGATTGCTTTATCGAGAACATAAACTCCGATTAATGAAGGAATCATCAATCTGACAGCAGTCGTAATAAGTACGACGATAATCGAGCCGGGGAGCAATTTTTTTGAATATGGTTTTAAATATGCCAACAATCTCCACATTTGTGCCCAGTTAAATGGTTTTTCGATCACTTGATCAGTGGAATAATGGAATCTCTCAAGTACATTCGAATTTATCTTGGAATCTTGTTTCTTGCTTTTCACTTCTTTCACCTCACCCTGTTTGCATGATCATTTTTCGATCTTTATATTGGATATCGTAAATCCGCTGATATGGTCCATTGTTTTCAAGGAGGAATTCATGCTTGCCTCTTTCGACGATTTCCCCATCCTCAAGTACAAGGATTTCATCCGCATGCTTCAGAGAGGATATTCGATGGGCTATGATGAAAGTTGTCCTTCCCTGCATGACTTCCTTCAAGGCCTTTTGAATTTTGAATTCCGTCTCCATATCAACCGCACTTGTTGCGTCGTCTAAAATTAATATGCTCGGATCGGTACAAATGGCGCGAGCAATGGCAATTCGTTGTTTCTGACCTCCAGAAAGCCCCATTCCCCTTTCGCCAAGCATCGTATCGTATCCATCTGGCAGATCCATAATGAATTCATGGGCATCCGCTCTTTTGGCAGCATCGATGATATCCTCCATCGCGGCATCCGGTCTGCCATAGGAAATATTCGATTTTATCGTTGATGAAAATAAGAAGGATTCTTGAAGGACGAACCCAATATTTTTTCTTAATGATTTTAAGCTATAATCACGGACAGCTATACCATCCACAAGGACTTCCCCTTCACTTGGTTCATAGAACCTGGTAATGAGCTGGGTGATGCTTGTTTTTCCTGAGCCGGTAGAGCCGATCAATCCGATTACCCTGCCCGGTGCAGCCTCAAAAGAAATACCCTTCAATGCCGCTTTATCCTCTTCTGTATACTTCAGCGTGACATTCTTAAATTCCACTTTCCCTTTCAATCTATCTTTATATACAGCGTCCTCGGAATCGACGATTTCTTCATCTGCTTCCAATATTTCAAGAAGTCTTTCACCAGATGCCTTGGATTGGGAAAACATATTGATGACAAATCCGAGATTCATGATAGGAAAGATCAGGTACCCTACCAAACTGTAAAATGCCACCAGTTCGCCTGGCATTAATTCTCCATGGATCACCAGATACCCCCCGTAGCCCAGCATGCCGATGACGCAAAAATTCCCTAAAAACTCCATCAGCGGAAAGTATTTGGCCCAGATGACGGAAGTGAAAATGTACTGATCCTTATAGCTTCCATTGGATGTATTGAATTTTCCGATTTGAAAATCTTCCCTTGATAAAGATTTAACGGTATTGATACCGCTTATATTTTCCTGTACATTCGTATTCAGCTTTCCGAATGATTTACGGATGCTGCGAAAAGCAGGATGGACGGCTTTATCGAATTTATAAACAGTAATGGCAAGAAACGGCAGTGAAACGATTGTGACAAGCGTCAGAGATACCGAATAGTAAAACATGACAGAGAAACTGATGCCAATTAATAAAACAAAGCGAAGCAGCTCCGAAAACCCATATGATAAGAAAAATCTGAAGCCTTCAACATCAGCTGTCAGCCTCGACATCAAGTCCCCTGTCTTGGCGTTGTCATAATAGCAATATGGTAAATATTGGAGCTTTTTGTACAGGGCATTTCTTAAGTTGTAGACAGAAGTGATGCCAAACAAGTCACCAGTGTATTGATTGATGAAAGTGGCGATCCCTTTTACGATCATGATCCCGATAAAGCCCAGTGCCAAATATGGGATCCAATCGTATTTCCCTTTTAAAATCACATCATCGATTGTGACTTGAAGAATCATCGGATAAATGACGGTGATACCGGTTACAAATAAAAGGAAAACCATGGATGTGATGAAATATTTTTTGTAAGGCCAATAAAACTCTTTTAACTTTTTAAATGTTTCCATTGAAAAAAATCCTCCTCCCCATGAAGCAAAACAATTTGAACGTAATATTAAATATATCGAGTTTCGAAATAATTTACCAGTTTTTTTACGAATTTTTTAAAAAATTATTATTATGAATGAATTCTGTCTACTTTGTTTGAATGACCCCTTCTACAACTTTAGTTGGAAAAAGGTGGTTTTCGTAAAATTTGTGCACTTTTCATCAAATATGTCCGATGCCAAAAAAAGGGTTCAACGTCAAATGTTGGGGTGATGTGAATTTTGCTTCACCCTTATCCAATATGTGAACCC